>JAHWKS010000346.1 GCA_019347795.1 Planctomycetota bacterium
TGTCGATCTTCGACCTTGCCCGCGCCATGCATCGAACGGTCCGATGGGTGCGGACGCACCTGCGAGACCGAGGCGGCGTGCCGCACACGCTCATCGGCGATACGGAATACTTCGCCAGCGACGACGTCATTGCTTGGCTGGAAGAGCGCAAGATCGACCCGCGTGAAAACCTGTGACCGCCGGGACACCGAAAGCGACTTATGCGAAATCGCATTGCAGCCTATTGACCCGGTTATGCGAAAGCCTATAATCCAACCATCGACGGTTTCTTACTCTTGGAGAAAGGAAGATGAAGATGGTTGAGGTACTTCGCGACGTGGTGGAGCGGTCTTGCTTCACGGTCAACTCCCTGGCCGGCGCGGCGGGCATTCCGCAGCCGACTCTCCAGCGGTTCGTTTCGGGGGAGCAGACGCTCTCCGCCGACAACGCGCAAAAGCTTTGCGATTACTTCGGGCTGGAGTTGGTTCGGGAGATCAACTGGACCGAGCACGCCGAAGAGGCGTGGAGCGAGTACGAAAACGAGGCGTGGAACGAATACGTAAACGGCGAAGAGTCGGGATGGACCGACCACGAAAGCGAGGCGTGGGAGGAAAACTCCGAAGAGGCGTGGAATGAGTACGTGGAGGAGAACTGGCCCGATCCCGAGTGGGACGCGGACGACTTCCAAGGCTGGAAGGAGGAGCATTACGGCGACTGGGAAGCCGAAGAGCGCTATCGCTGGGACCGCGAAGAGGGCGCCGAGCTTTACAAGGAATGGGTGGCCGAGAATTACGATTCATGGGCCACCGTGGAGCGCGAAGAGTTCGAGGCGGAAGTACGGGCCGAGCTTGAGGCGGTTCCCTACGTTCGCATCCTGGACGACGAATAACCCGCATCCCCGCGCCCTGACCCTCGCGACGCTAGCCGTTGCTGCCGATGGGCGAGGACATCGCGGGACCACCGGCCGCCGGGCGATTGCTCCGCGGCCGGTTTTCGTTTCAGGCAGGCTCCGGCTCAAACCTTAGATTCCGCTCAGACGCCGCACGCGCCAAGTCGTTCAGCGCCCGCCTTGCGCTCTCGTCCACGTCACCCCGGAACGGGAGGAACAGCACGGAGAGGAGCACGCCATCGTGGTTGACGGAGATGTAGTTCGGCAGGTCTTCGAGGATCTCCGCTACGCCCTTGACCCGGCACCCTACCACCTCGCCGGTGTCCACGGACAGAAACAGCGTCACGTGGTCGCTTAGCCGCTTGGAGTGCTCTCGATCAGGCTTGAAATAGAACGTGAGCGCGTCAGCCTCTTTGCTGAACCTCATGTACGGCTCAAATTCGCCAACGGGCGCATCGGCTTCCAGTTGCTCTCGCAGTGCTTCTAGATTAGCGGCCATACAATTGTGCCTTTCACGTCTTGGGGGAGCAGGGGGTTCTGCGTGTCCTTCATCCTCCACGTCCACAAGTCGATGGTACCACTGGGCAAAATGAATACCAAAAACAGCTGCCCCGGCGGCGGAGGGACCTCGATCGACAGACTTCGGTAGTCCATCTTTGGTTCACCGGCGTACGCAAAGCAGTCGCCTTTGTCGGGACGGGTCCACCCTCGGATAATGAGAGTGGGATCGTCGAGAACCGCCTTCACCAGTATGATTCGTGCGAATCGGGCTTGGTCCTTGCCCTTTTGCAGCGATTCGTAGTCGCGATGCTCGATCCCAACTTCCCATGTGGAGTTATCGGGATCGTCGGGCGATCTGGTGACGAACGGGTACTTCCATCTTGCCATGACGGGACAAGCGTAGCAATCCGAAATGGCGCCGTCAAACGGTTTTGCGGTGTCGAAACCGCCGCCGGCCGCCGGCCGATTTGCCCTGTGGCCGGCTTTCTTTGCGTCGGCTAAAAACGGTAGTTACCGTTTTTGGATTCGCGAACCCCGGTATTTACTGCGATTCGCTTAGATTGCGTGAGACGGTTTGACAACGGCACCGAAGCGGCTAGAATGGCGAAACCACTAGGGTTTTCGGGTTATTTCGGGCGTTTTGGGGTCCGTTTTCGCAATGCTGAGGTCGAGGGTTCGAATCCCTTCGCCTCCACCTGATCATTCATCTGCCGGCGAGCCGGGGCGTGCTGCGACTGGCCGGCGCAAATCTTTGTCGGCGCCAGAGGGGTTTCTGTTGCTGACCTCGTCGGATTGTCGCTGTACCGCCCAGGAAGGAGTGGTACAATAGTTGCTCTCGGCCTAACCCCCGCTTTTTTGGGCTGACTTCGCCGCGAGGTTGAAGGAAAGCACACATGGTTCAGCCGGCCGGCCGCCTCTCCCCGCCCGCAGACGACCTCGATACGCTCCGCACGGAGGAGCGGCGGTATCGCTCCTTGCTCGACTTCGCGCCGGATGCGGTATTTATCTATCCGATCATCGATGGCGGCGAACCCGGCTGCTTTGTGGAAGTCAATGAGGAGGCCTGTCGGCGGCTGGGCTACACCCGCTCGGAGTTGCTTCGGCTGAGCGTGCGCGACATCACGGAGGCGCCGTCCGCGACGATCGCTCAAATTCTTACGGAGCTCGTTCGAACCGGCGCCGTCACCAGGCAGACGGAGCATATCGCCAAGGATGGGCGGCGCACTCCGGTCGAGGTGATCGCCCGCGTAATCGAGCTGGACGATCGGCCGCACGTGTTCGCCACGGCCCGGGACATCACCGCCCGGCTCAACACGGCCGAGGCGCTGCGGGAGAGCGAAGAGCGGTTGCGATTCACTTTGGAGGCGGCCCGCGTCGGCTCCTGGGACTGGAACATCGCGGCCGACGAGGTGAAGTGGTCGGAGCATTTGGAGCAGATTCACGGGCGCGAGCCGGGCAGCTTCGGCGAGTCGCTGCAGTCGGTAATCGACGAGATTTATGCTCCCGACCGGCCGCACGTGGAGGCGGCGATTCGCGCGGCGCTGGAGGGGGACGGCGTCTATGAAGTGGAGTACCGGATCCTCCGTGCGGACGGCTCCTTGGGATGGCTTCACGGGCAGGGCCGGGCCACCTTCGACGAGGCCGGCCGGCCGGTCCGCATGGCGGGCGTCTGCATGGACGTCACGGAGCGGCGTCGAACGGACGCCATCACGCGGCTGCTCGCCGAGGCCGGCTCGCTGTTGAGCAACACGCTCGACATCGAGCGCACGCTGGAGGGGGTGGCGCAACTGCTCGTGCCCACGCTCGGCGACTGGTGCGCCATCGATCTGATGCGCGATGGCCGGCGTCTCGAACACGTCGCGGTAGTGCATTCGGATCCGGAGAAGGTTGCCTTGGCGGAGGAGCTGCGGCGCCGATATCCGCCGGATCTCGGCGCCCCGCGCGGACTGGCGAAGGTCATTCGCACCGGGGACCCGGAGCTGTACGCCGACGTATCAGAAGATTTGCTGCAGCAATCGGCGCAGGATGAGGAGCACTTCCGCATTCTCCGCGAGCTGGGCTTGAGGTCGGCCTTGGTCGTGCCGCTGACGGCGCGGGAGCGGACGCTGGGGGCGATTACCCTCATCTCCGCGGAGTCGCAGCGGCGGTATCATGAGCGCGATCTGGCGGTCGTCCGGGAACTGGCGGCGCGGTGCGCCCTGGCCGTGGACAACGCCCGCTTGTTCGGCGATTCGCAGCGCGAGTTGGCCGAACGCCGGCAGGCCGAGGCGGCGCTGCGGGCGCAGACGCAAATGCTGGCGGCGGTCAATCGCATTAACATGGTGTTGGCCGGCCAGTTGGAGCTGGAAAAGCTGGTGCAGACCGTGACGGACGCGGGGCAGGAGCTGACCCGGGCCGACTACGGCGCCTTCTTCTACAACACCGTGGACGAGAATGGCGACGCCTACGTGCTGTGCACCCTCTCGGGCTTGACGCGCGAGCAATTCCCCGGGCTGGAAATGCCGCGGAAGATGGAGCTGTTCGCCCCCACGTATGAAGGCAGATACGTGGTGCGGATCGGCGACGTCAGCCGGGACAAGCGCTACGGCAAGATGGCGCCGCACTTCGGGGTCCCGCCGAATCATCCTCCCGTCCGCAGCTATTTGGCGGCCCCGGTCGTTTCCCGCACGGGCGAGGTGCACGGCGGATTGTTCTTCGGCCATCATAGCCCGGACGTATTCACGCACCAGGATGAGCAGGTGATCGCCGGCATCGCCGCCCAGGCGGCCATCGCCATCGACAATGCGCGGCTCTATCAGGCTGCGCAAAGGGAGCTGGCCGAACGCCGGCAGGCGGAGGAGAAGCTGCACGTGGCGCGCGAGGCCGCCGAAGCCGCGAACCGCGCCAAGAGCGAATTCCTGGCCAATATGAGCCATGAAATCCGCACCCCGATGACTTCCATCCTCGGCTACGCCGACGTATTGAGCCGTCACTTGGACGATCCGGACGACCTCCAGTGCGTGGACACCATCCGCCGCAACGGCAAGTTCCTGCTGGAGATTCTCAACGACATCCTCGATCTCTCCCGCATCGAGGCGGGACGGCTCGAGATCGACCGCCGCCGCGTCCGGCCCGACGAGCTGGTGGCCGACGTCTGCGCGCTGATGGATATCCGCGCCCGCGAGAAGCGATTGCCGCTGACGGTCGAGTATGAAAGCCTGCTCCCCGAGACGATCGAGACCGATCCCACGCGGCTGCGGCAGATTCTGGTGAACCTGGTGGGGAACGCGATCAAGTTTACCGACGAAGGCAGCGTTCGCCTGGCAGTGCGTGTTCTGGAGGCTGACCAAAAGCTGCGCTTCGACGTGATCGATACGGGGATCGGCATGACGGCCGATCAGCGGAACCGCCTGTTCCTTCCATTCACGCAGGCCGACAGCTCCGTGAGCCGACGCTACGGCGGCAGCGGCCTGGGCCTCACCATCTGCCGCCGGCTGGCGGAGATGCTGGGAGGCGAGATTCGCGTGCAGAGCGAGCCGCAGCGGGGAAGCACCTTCACCGTCACCATCGACGCCGGCCCGCTGCAGGGCGTGACGCGCGTGACGCCGAGGAAGGCCGCCGCGCCGCCCACCGAGGAGCATCCGGAGGCGCACCGTCTGGATTGTCTCGCACTGGTGGTCGATGATCGCCGCGACATCCGCTATCTCGCGCAGCATTTCCTCGAGCACGCCGGCGCGAGGGTGAAGACGGCGAAAGACGGCCGCGACGCGCTTCAGGCCGTGGTTCAGGCTCAGGAGCAAGGATCGCCGTTCGACCTCATCGTGCTCGACATGCAAATGCCGGAGATCGACGGCTACGAGGCGGCCGCACAGCTTCGCTCGCGCGGCGTCGAGACGCCCATCATCGCTCTTACCGCCGCCGCCATGCAGGGAGACCGAGAACGGTGTCTCCGCGCCGGCTGCGACGATTACACCAGCAAGCCCATTCACGGGCCGCACCTGGTGGAGTTGGCGGCGCGTTACACGCAGCACGTCACGAAGGGCGAGTTAACGCGGCGGCGGCAAGACCTGTTAAACGGGAGCCGACGCGACGCGGAGGAAGTTGCGCCGGCGACTTCTCCGCCTTCGGCGGACGGCCGCCGGGTGCTCCTGGTGGACGACAACGCCGACGTACGCAATCTGACGACGATGCTGCTGGAGATGAGCGGCCATGAGGTGCGAGTCGCCGAAGACGGCGCCACCGCCATCTCGACCGCCGAGGAGTTCGCCCCCCAGGCCGTGCTGCTCGACTTGGGACTTCCCGATATGAACGGTTACGAGGTCGTCTCGCGCCTCAAGCAGATGTCGCAACTCAAAGAGGCCGTGCTGATTGCGCTTTCCGGCCGCGGCGAGCCGGAAGACCGTCGGCGCACGGAGGCGGCGGGATTTCATCATCACCTGGTAAAGCCCGCCAGCGCCGAGGAGTTGGAAAGGCTGATTCTTCAGGGCAGGCCGGCGTAACGTGACGTTTCGCTTCTGAACGCATCCCTTCCGCGCCTTATGCTGCAGCTCTCCGGCGTCTCGAAATGCTACGGCGACCTGGTCGCGCTGCATCCGACGGACCTCACGTTTCGTCCGGGAATGACGACGGCCCTCTTGGGGCCCAGCGGGTGCGGCAAATCGACGCTCCTCCGCACGATCGTGGGCCTGGTGGCGCCGACGACCGGCGTCATCCGCTTTGACGGCGAGGACGTCACGTCCGCGAACATCCGCCGGTTCCGGCATCGTGTCGGGTACATGATTCAAGACGGCGGACTGTTTCCCCACCTGACGATTCGCGACAACGTCACCTTGCTGGCCCGTCACCTTCGCTGGCCGGCGGGGCGAATCGAGAGCCGCCTCGAGACGCTGACGGAGCTGACGCACCTTCCGCCGGAGTCGCTGGATCGCTTCCCCACGCAGATCTCCGGCGGCCAGCGGCAGCGGGCCAGCTTAATGCGGGCCCTCTTCCTTGATCCCGAAGCGGTGCTGCTCGACGAGCCGATGGGCGCCCTCGATCCGCTCATCCGCTCCGACCTTCAGCACGAGCTGCGCACCATCTTTCAGACGCTGAAGAAAACCGTGGTGCTGGTCACCCACGACATCGG
>JAHWKS010000347.1 GCA_019347795.1 Planctomycetota bacterium
GATGCGGGTGGAGTTCCGCCGGCACTCGCAGGAGCCGAACTGGGAGCTGGTGGAGCTGGACGTGATTAAGCCGCTCAACGACCTCCGCAACAGCGTCGCCGAAGAGCTGATCCGCCGGCAGTCGAAAGATTCCCTGACCCCCATCGACCGCGACCCGGTCCCCCCGCAGTTCACGAAAGAAGTGCGGCGGTACTACGAAGAATTGGGCCGCGGCGAGTGAATGTCTGATCCATGTCGCAACTTCTCTGGGGCGCCCCGGAATGGGCCCTGCCCGCGATCGCGATAGCGTCGCTCGCCCTTCTGGTCCTCGTCTGGTCGTATCTGCGGGCCGGCGGAAGTGCGGGTGTGCGGCTGACGGCGGCGACGCTCAAAACGCTGGGCATCGCGGCGCTGGCGATCTGCCTGGCTGAGCCGCTGGTGAGCGGTAGCCGTCCGCGGCCGGGGGCGAACCTGTTTGTGCTCTTGGCCGATAACAGCCAGAGCCTTGCGATTCATGACTCCCGCCGCCGGGAAAGCCGGGGCGAAGCGTTGAAGAATCGGCTGACCCGCCAGTCCGCGTGGCGGGAGCGGATCGAGCAGGACTTCGACGTCCGCCGCTACGCCTTCGACTCCCGCCTCCGCGCCATGCCCGATTTTGACGCGCTGGACTTCACCGGCGACGCCTCGACGTTGGCGGCCTCGCTGGACAACGTCGCCCGCCGCTTTCAAGGCCGGCCCTTGGCGGGCGTGCTGCTCTTCACCGACGGCAACGCGACCGATATCGCCTCGCTCGCGGAAGCCGACCTGGACTGGTCCTCGCTGCCGCCGATCTACCCGGTGGCGATCGGCGACGAGGCCCCGGCCCGCGACCTGGCGGTCGGCGATATTCGGGTCAGCCAGACGAACTTCGAAGCCGCTCCGGTCACGGTGCAGGCGGAGATCGAGTCGGCCGGCTACGACGGCGCCCGCCTCGTGGCGCAGCTCCTCGACAAGTCGGGCAAGGTCCTCCAAGAGCAGCCGCTAGAGGCCGCGGAAGACGGCGTCGCACTCTCCTGCCGATTCCAGGTGCAGCCCGAGCGGGGCGGGGTGCACTTCTACCAGGTGCGGGTTTCGGCGAAGTCGGAGGTGCGGCAATTCGACAACCCGGAGCGATCCCGCGAGGCGACGCTCGCCAACAACTCTCGCTTCGTGGTGGTGGACCGCGGGCAGGGGCCGTATCGCGTGTTGTACGTCGCGGGCCGGCCGAACTGGGAATACAAATTCCTGCGGCGGGCGCTGGAGGCGGACCGCGAGGTGGAGCTGGTTGCCTTGGTGCGGATCGCCAATCGCGAGCCGAAGTTCGTATTCCGCGAGAAGCGGGACGACGGCGCCAACCCGCTCTTCCGCGGCTTCGACAACGTCGAAGCCGAAGAGGCCGAACAGTACGATCAGCCGGTCCTCCTGCGGCTGGGGACCGAGGACGCCGCCGAGCTGCGGGACGGTTTCCCCAAAGCGGCCGACCAGCTCTTCCGCTACCACGCCGTCGTGCTGGACGACGTGGAGGCGGAGTATTTTTCGCCCGACCAGATGCGGCTGGTGCAAGACTTCGTGCGCCGCCGCGGCGGGGGCCTGTTGATGCTCGGCGGACAGGAGTCGTTCGTCAAAGGCGAGTACGACCGCACGCCGCTCGGGGAGCTGCTGCCGGTGTATCTCGAACGCATTCCCCGTTCGCAGTTCAGCGAAGAATTCCGTCTCTCGCTCACCCGCGAAGGCTGGCTTTCGCCATGGGTCCGCGTGCGCTCCAACGAACAGGATGAGCGAAAGCGGCTGGCCGCGATGCCGCCGTTTCAGACGGTGAACGCGGTGCGCGGGATCAAGCCCGGGGCTTCGGTGCTGGCGACGGTCATGAGCGATCAAGGCGAGGAGTTGCCGGCTCTGGTGGCGCAGCCGTTCGGCGCCGGCCGCGCGGCGGCGCTGACCGTAGGCGATCTGTGGCGCTGGGGCATGCGCCGCCGCGACGACGAAGAGAGCGACCTGGAAAAATCGTGGCGACAGACGATCCGCTGGCTGGTGTCCGACGTGCCGCAGCGGATCGAGGCCGACGCAACGCGGCGACACGATCAGCCCGGCGCCCCGGTCGCAATCGCCGTTCACGTCCGCGACGAAGAATTCAAGCCGCTCGACAACGCTACCGCGACCATCACCGTCACGCAGCCGGACGGAGAGGCGGTGGAATTAACCGCGGCGCCGAGTCGCCGCGAGGCCGGCGTCTATGAAGCCAGCTTCGTTCCCCGGCAGACGGGATCCTACCGGGCGGCGATTACCGTTCACGATCAGGACGGCTCCGAAGTCGGCCGGACCGAGACCGGCTGGACCGCCGAACCGGCGGCTGAAGAGTTCCGCCGCCTCGCGGCCAACCGCACACTCCTGGAGGAGCTGGCCGAGAAGACGGGCGGCGAGGTGATCGCACTTTCCGATTTGGAGCGATTCGTAATGGACCTCCCCAATCGCCGCATCCCGATCACCGAGCCGTGGATCTACCCGCTCTGGCACCAGGCCTGGGTGTTTTTCTTCGCCGCCGCCTGCCTCATCGGCGAATGGGGCCTGCGCCGGTGGAAGGGGCTGGCGTAAGGGGGAACGGAGTGATGGAGTGGTTGGAGCGCCGTTCTACGCTTCCTCGCCGCGCGGCGCATCGGGTGGTCGCTCCCAGATGGCGATTCCTTCTTGGAGAAAGGCGTCCAATCTCTCGCCGAGGCTCGAATTCTTCTCCACGTGTTTCACGTAGTATTCGAAGGAACTCACTGCCGTTCGTTGCTTGAGGGGGTCCCAGAGTTTGACTACTTCCAGCATGTCCGCGAGCGCCAGCACCGTTAAACCAAGCTCTTCGCAACTTGCGCGCGCCGCATCCTCAAAGTCGAGCGCGACAATCAGGCCGAGGGCGCCGCGACGCCCGATCTCATTCGCGAACCCTTCCAGATCGGGCACGGCATCGGCTTTGAGCGATAGCTGCTTTACTTCGGCGGAGATCGCCAGCCGCGCTCCTTCCCAAGCGTCGATGTCGCCGACCCGCTGGAGACGTTTGGAGCCCGTGCGAACTTTGCTGATTTCGATCTGCAAGTGAGGATTGTCGGCGCGCAGGAAGCCGAACACCAAGCCCTGAAACGCGGCGCCGGTCGGCTCTCCTTTCCTTGCCGTGAGATCAAAATCTTCCAGCAGCATGCGAAACAGCGGCGGCTCCAGACGCACGCTCGAGGGATCAAACGCCTGGCTTTTGAGCGTGTCCAACACGTGTCGGCAGACGCGCTCGCGAAGCGTGTTCATCTCTCCCGTCGAGAACGTGACCAGCGCATCAAGCCAATGCGTATAGTCAGACCATGCCTGCGTAGCGTGCGGATCGCAGCTTGGGTAGTCGAACCGCTTTTGCTCCGCCCGAAAGTAGCGCTCCGCCGAATTGTAAAACGGCCGGAGGCTGACCGTCTTCCCGGTAGGCGCCGCTACAATCAGCGTGTTCGCTCGTTTTCCTGCAGCGGTTTCTGATTGCTTTGGAAACCTGGCCAGGAAGTCAGCAAAGTCGCTGATTTCTAAGCTCGGGACGTTCAGGTGCTCCAAGAAGTCGATGAAGGCCACCAACAGGCCGGCCGAAAACTTGCGAGCGGTAAAGCCTGCGGCGAACTCGTCGTAAAGTTCGTCAGGCGTCATCGCACGGACAATGCTGCAAGTCGGGGAAATGCTTTTTGGGCCATCTCATAATATTCGTGGTCCCGCTCGGTCCCGAGGCTCCGGTAGCCGAGCGCCTCTGCGGCCGCCAGGGTCGATGCGCTTCCGGCGAAAGGATCGTAGACGACGCCGATTCCCAGCGGCAGCGCGGCGCGCACGATTTGTCGCAGGAATCGTTGGGGCTTCAAAGACGGGTGCGGCGCCAACGCCTTTTCCCGGCCGCGAGTCGGTGAGCAGGCGATCACATCCTTAAACGGCTCGCGCGCCGAGATTCTGCGGAGGCCGCCGGCGCCCCAGACTCGCAGGTTCTCGGCGACCGTCCCCTCGCAGGGCTTGCGGAATATGCCCCAAGGCTCCCAACTGGAGCGGGCCATTACGGAAACTTCCGGGAATTCCGCCTCCGCGCCTTTCGGCCGATCGCCGCCGCGCAACGTTTGCACAATGCGGATCACCTCGCCTCGCTTCTCCAGCCCCGCCTCTTGAAAGGCGCAGAATGTCATGCTCGACAGCAACGGATTTGATGCAATGAACACATGTCCGCCCGGAACAAGGACTCGCAGCAGCCGTTCTGCAACCGCCTTGAAAAACGTTCGCAACAAGTTGACCTCTTCACTGGAAAGCACCGTGAAGCGCGGCAGCGGGTTCCGCTTGGCGCCGTCGAAGGAAGGCGGAATCCGCCAGACGCCTCCGCGTCCCGATCTGAGCTTGGCCTGGTTCTTTTCCTGGTATTCAATGACGCCGTAAGGCGGGTCCGTCACGACGGCATGAACCGATGCCTCCGGCGCCGCATCGAGCCATTCGACCGCATCCCCAAGAATCAGTGTGGCGTCTGCGGAAAGCTCAACGCTCCGCTCGGCCGAACGGCGGAGGCGGCGCCAATCGCTCTCCGCCCGCCGACGGATCGATTCGAGCCAAGGCGGATCGCGGCTCGCATCAGCTTCGCGTGAAAACGGCAATAGTGTTTGCGGCGTCCCCATAAGGTATACCGTGGCTGTGGTCCGGTCATCATGACGACTTGCCTCAGTGTACAGGGCTGCAGCGGTTGCGACAATTCACAGCGCGCGAATTGCGAATTTTGATCGTCGCCAGCCCAATGCGGTTACCAATCAGCATTGCCATTCGTGCTCAAGCAGGCTATGCGGACGTCACACGCAGATAAGTGGACGACGTTTTATCTTTCGCTTATTGCTCCCGGGGCAGGACAGCTTTGGGCGGGGAGCTGGTGGTGTGTCGGGTGGTGGCTGGGGTGGGGCGGGGCGGTCGGAGTCTGGAGCTGGCTCGTTTCGTATGGCTCTAGCGAGTGGTGGTTGATCGCGGGCGTGCAGGTGGTCTGCTTCCTGGCGATCGCGGTTGTCTCGGCCGGGCATGCGAAGCGGCAGGCGGAGGTCGATCATCCGTGGCCCGCGACTCCCGGAACACGGGTGCGGGTGACGCGGGCGCCGCCGAAGCGACGCTGCATCGAGGCGACGATCGAAGCCGACATCGCCGCGCCGCCCGACGTCGTGTGGCGGCGGGCGTCCGACCTGCCGCGATTCCTCGTGATCGATACGTTTCACGATCGCGTGACGCTGATGCGCCCCAGGCCGGCGGCGGGGGTGGACCTGGTGCTCTCGCACAACGCCTTCGGCCGGCGGTTCCTGCGTTTCGGCCGCATCCTGAAGTGGGAGGAAGGCCGGAAGTACGCCTTCAGCGACCTTTCGCCCCGCGGCCCGCGGCACGGCTTTCCGCACGTGTTCTTTGTGTCCGTCGAGCCGCTCAGCGAAGAACCCATCACGACGCGACTGACGATCACGGTCCGCGGCAAGTGGAGCAGCCGCTGGATCCCCATCACGCTTGGCCGCAGGTGGGTCTGGCTGGTGACGCGCGACCACGCCCGGCTAATACGAAAGGCGATGTGATGCTTGGGAGCGACTCGCGCGGCTACGTCGAAGCAGCTCCCAGCGCTCGCCGAAGACGCGTCAGTTGCTCTTGCATTGGGCAGGGCGGATCGAGGCGATGGTTTTCGTGCACGACGTTCACCTCCAGCCATATGAAGCGCGGCCCCGGCGCGGCGAGCATCTGGGCGGCGCCGCGGCGCCAGTCGTCCAGACATCGGAAGTGCGAGACGCTTTCGAAGCCCGCCGCGCGGGCCATTCCCGCGAAGTCTACGCCCCGCCGCGTCGCGGGAGTCTTGGGGCCGCCGATGATCTCGTACGCCGCATTATCGATCAGCATGAGCGAAAGGTTTCTGGCGCCGCTGTCGATCACGGTCAGCAAGGCGCCGAGCGTCATGAGCAGCGAGCCGTCGCCGGTGAGCAGCCACACTTCGCGCTGCGGCTGCGCAAGGGCAAGACCCAGAGCGAGCGGCGGTCCGCCCCCCATCGCCGAAGGAACGTAGTGCAAATCGAGCGGGTGATCCGAGAGTTGAATCCACTCCCGCGCCGCGCCCATATGGCTCACGACGATGCAATCGTCGCCTCGCAGGCCGGCGAGCACGCGGAGCGCTTCGGCCACCGGCATTGCTTCGCGCATCACAGCCGGCCCTCCGCCACGAGCACCGCCCCGGGCCGCCGCGATTCCCGGCAGGCGCGATAGTGCTCCGCCAGCCGCGGCTTGTGCTCGGGAAGGTCGATCATCCGGTAGTCGATATTCCAGGCTCGCAGAACCGGCTCGGCGAAGCGCCGGGCGGAGTCGGTCGAGTTCTTTACCAGCCAGCTCCGTGCGCCGATCACCGCGAACAAGGGCAGATCGAAATCGTACACCGCATTCCGTAGTCCGTCGCCCGATTCGAACAAGCCGGTGG
>JAHWKS010000348.1 GCA_019347795.1 Planctomycetota bacterium
GTCGGGAATGGCGACGACCTCGCAACCCCAATCGGCGGCGTGGCGCCGGTTTGTAGAGTTAACCGAAAGCACCAGTTCCGCCCCGGCCCGCGCCGCCGGCTCGATCTCGCGCGGATGGAGACTGTCAATCGAGACGCGATGGCCCGCATCCCGCAAGGCGCGGACGCAGTCCGTGACGCCGCCCCATGGCGCGCCCGGATCGCAGCCGACGTCGATCACGTCGGCGCCGTCGGCGGCAAGCCGCTTCGCCGTTCGAAGAATCTCGTCGAGCGAAAGCCGCGGCGCGTGGTTGATCTCGGCGATGATCTCGATGTCCTGCGCCCCGTAGTTTTCGGGCCGGGCGGCCGATTGTCCGAAGAACTCGGGCAGTTGCCGCAAATCGCGCGGTCCCCACACCAGCGGCAGCTCCGTGACCGTCTGCAACTCCGCCGCATCGCCGCGGCAATAGCCGGGGAGCATGATCTGCGTGGCCTCCGGCGGCGGCGCCAGTCGCCGGGCGATCCACGAAGGGGTCATCAGCGCCGCCACCGTAATCGGCAGCACTTGCACCGAGTACTGAAAGCCGATCTGCGGCGCCAGTCGCTCCAGTTGGTCGTGAAGCGCGGGCGCCGCCAACGAGCCGGTGACGAAATGAATATGCTCGGCGGTCATCAATTGCCATTATCGCTGCATACCGGCGGCGCACAAAGAAAGCCGCACACTGCATTGTATGCGGCTGCCGACTCCGGCTGCGAAAGGCGTTTAACGTCGCGCCGCGGCGTGGCTCTCCAGCCAGGCGGAGTCGCCGCGACGCAGGGCCTCCAGACGGTGCTCGACCTCTTCGCGTTCCGCTTCGTCGTCGCATTCCGCCTGCAGGCTTTCCAGCAAGCGGTCCGCCAGCCGCGCCCGCTCTTCGGGAGAGAGCGACAACGCGGCCTCGACAACCGGATCAGATTTAGCGCGCATAATCGCGTTCCTTCGCCCCCGCGGAAAAACCCCACTACCTTCTCTTAACATTTTTTTCTCCCAGAAGCCACCCCCTGCGCACGAACCCACGAACCCGACAGACCAGGGAGCAAAAGAAATGCCGACCCCACGGGCGACGTTCCCTGTGCGGCAAAGGTTTCAGCGAGCGGCCGCGGCCAGCGGGGTGGGATGAAGGAATCGGCGGAGGAACGCCGGATGGGCCGCGAAGTGAAGGTGGAGCCGGCTGCCGATCACGCCGCGCCGGCTCACGAGGCTGGTCCTCAAGGCTTCCTCGCGGGCCAGGCTCGTCAGCGAACTGACGGGCGTCAACCGCCAATTCGTGTTGAGATAGCCGCGCAGCCGGGCGCCGCGTTTCGCCAGCCAGCAGTTCGAATCGAGCGTCACCTCGACCGGCTGCGGCGGCTGCGGATGCGGCGTGCGGACCGCCACTGCGGGCAACGCCCCGACCATCGGCAATCGGCGGCCGCCGGGCAGGACCAACTGTTGGCACAGATACGCCAGCCCGCCCCCTTCGGCATACACGCGACCGCCCGCCTCCACGTGCGACCGCAGCGCCTGCTTCATGCAGTGGTTTTCCGCCAGCGGATCGGCGAAGCGCTCGGGATGGCCGCAGCCGAGGTAGACAATGTCCACGTCGGGCGGCAGGGATTCGTCCCGCAGCGGCGAGAAGTCGCAGAGTGTGGCGCCGCGGGCTTCGAGCAAGTCGAGCGTGTCTGGAAAATAGCAGTTGAAGGCGTCGTCATAAGCGACGGCGATCTTCACCGACGCTTCGGGGGACATGCCCGCGCCGTACTCCGCTTGCGAGCACGAGAAGCCCAGCGGCGCCCGCTCCGCCGGGGCAGAGCGCGGCGGCCTTTGAGCCAATCGCAGCAGGAGCGGCAGATCGAGGTTGTCGGCCAGGCGATCCGCCATCGCCCGCAGCGCGCACTGCGGCGGCGATGAGCCGTCGGCGGATTCGACGAGCGATCGCAGTTGGCGCGCCTCCTCCAATCCACCCAGCACCGGCGTATCCCACAGCGACTCCAGCAACGTCCGCCAGCGGCACATCTCGCGAAGACTCGCCGCGCGGTCCAGCAGCACGCCGCTCAGGCCCGGCGGACGCGGGGGCATCGCGCATCCGTCGATGCGGGATACGTCGAGCACGGCGATCAATGGCAGGTCGAGCCACCGGCAGAGCGTCTCCAAGCGAGGGCCGGATCGCTCCTCGACTTCCCGCACGCGGTACAGCGCATCCAGCATTCCCCGGGGGCTTAATCCGCCTTCGACCAAGGCGAGGTCGGCGGAGCGGGCGCCGTAGACGAATAGCTCCTCGCACACCTGACGCGACATCAGCCAGCTATCCAGATGCCGCGGGGCCTGGCCCGACGCGTCCGAGGCGCCGCTGGCGGCGAAGCAGGCCCGCGCGAGGAACGGCTGAACGTGCATTCCCGCCTGCTCCAGCGCGCCGGCCAGGGCGCCCGCGATGCAGCGACGATCCGCCTCCGGCTGGATCGTAGCGACAGCAATACGAGACGGGGAAGGCATAAAACGCAATCGACGGATGTGCGGAACAATGTGCCGGAACAACTCCAGCTACGATGAGCTCCGCGCCGCGAGTCGCAATGCATTCTTAGGCTGCCGCGGAGCAGGGTCAAGTGGCGAGGAGGTGAACAAACGCGGGAATTTCCTGAGAAAAACGAACGCCCTCGTGCGGCGGCCCACGCCCGGACGACCGTATCGGCTTCAAGAGAACGGCCGGATGTGTAGAATAGGTGTTGGCAAACCGCCCTGCGCCGATTGCTCTACGCGATGAATTTGATTCAGGAAACTGACACTCTGGACCCCCTCTCGGCGAGCCTCGCTCGCTGCGAGCGGCGCATCGGTTATGTGTTCCATTCGAAGGACCAATTGCGCGAAGCACTGACGCACGCCTCGGGGGCGGTCCATCGTTTGGCGTCCAACGAGCGGATGGAGTTCCTCGGCGACGCCATCTTAGGCAAGGTGGTCTGCAAGCATCTCTTTCTGAAGTATCCGCAGTACTTGGAAGGGGACCTGACCAAGATCAAGTCGATCGTCGTCAGCCGGCAGACGTGCGCCAAAATCAGCCAGCGGTTGCGGCTGCAGGAGTTCCTGATTGTGGGAAAGGGGATGGCCTCCTGTCCGACCACGCCGCCGTCGCTGCTGGCGGACGTTTTCGAGTCGCTGATCGCCGCTATCGAGCTGGACGGCGGACCCGAGGAAGCGGAGCGTTTCATTCACCGCCACGTGATTCCGGAGATCGAACTGGCGGTGGCGGGGGAAATTGAGGGGAACTACAAATCGCTCTTGCAGCAGTACGCGCAGCGGGTGATGTCTGCGACCCCGGCGTATCAACTCCTGCAGGAGAAAGGGCCCGACCACAGCAAGACGTTCAAGGTGGCCGCGGAGATCGGCGGCGAGCTCTATCCGCCCGCCTGGGGAAGGAATAAGAAAGAGGCGGAGCAGCGGGCCGCTCGCAACGCCCTCTCCGAGCTGCGGGCGATCGACGGCTTTCCCGCGGAGGACGGCTCGCCCATCGATGCTGTGAACGACGCATCCGCAGTGATCCAGCGCGAAGGCGCAACCGACCGTCGCGAAAGCCTCGACGACACGGCCGAAGGGCCGCTAGACGCGTACATCGTCGAAGAGCAACGCGGCGACGGCAATGCGTCGCGGGAAATGGCCGATCGTTAGGAGGGCGTCCCATGGCAATTCGCGGCGTCGTGCTGCTTTCCGGCGGATTGGATAGCCAGCTTGCGGTTCGCATTCTGCAAGAGCAGGGAATCGAGGTTGAGGCCCTGAACTTCAAGACCGTCTTCACCTGCTGTCAGGACCAGGCGGGGCAGACGGCGCGGGACCTGGGGGTGCGTTTGACGGTGGTCGGGCAGGAGGACGACTACTTCGACCTCGTGAGAAAGCCGCAGTTCGGCCGCGGCAAAGGCGCCAATCCCTGCGTCGATTGCCGCATCTATATGTTCCGCAAGGCAGAGGAGTTCATGCGGCAGATTGGGGCGCACTTCATCGCCAGCGGCGAGGTGGTGGGGCAGCGGCCCATGAGCCAGAAGCGGAGCGATCTGGATGTGATCTCCCATCACGCCGATTTGGACGGCCTGCTCTTGCGTCCTCTCTCTGCAAAGTTGCTGCCCCCCACGATCCCCGAAAAGAACGGCTGGGTCGATCGCGAGCGACTTTATGACATCGCCGGCCGCGGTCGCAAAAAACTGCTGGCGCTGGCAAGGCAGTTCGGATTGCGGCATGTCCCCTCCCCCTCTACCGGCTGCGCGTTGACGGAGGTGCAGTTTTCGCGCAAGGTGTTCGACGTGTTGAAACACTCGCCGGCGGCGACGCGTTGGGACTATGAGCTGCTGAAGCTGGGCCGGCATTTTCGCCACGATCGGCAGACGAAGGTGGTGGTCGGACGGCGCGAGGAGGAGAACGCGCACCTGGAGTACATGCACCATCGTCCCGACGCCGGCGAATCGGCCTTGCTCACTCCGGCGAATTTCCCCGGTCCGACGGCTCTGTTGCTCGGACCGCCGCACGAGGAAGCGATCGAGTTCGCCGCGGCGCTGGTGGCGCGGTATGGCAAGTCGGAAGGACGCGACGACCTTCGCATTCGCCTGGAGCGGCGGGGATGCACGGAGCTAATTGCTGCGGCGCCCACGCCGGCCGCGCTCGCGGCGGAGACTCTCTCGACCTGACGACGATGAGCAGACCTTGGGATGTGATCGTCGTCGGCGCCGGGGCTGCGGGGCTGCTGGCGGCGATTCGAGCCGCCGAGCTGGGGCGCCGCACGCTGCTCATCGAGAAGAACCGCAAGCCGGGCGTGAAGATCCTGATGTCCGGCGGCACGCGCTGCAATCTGACGCACGCGACCGACAAGTGGGGCATCCTCGAAGCCTTCGGCGAGCAAGGACGGTTCCTCCACTCCGCACTCGCGGCGCTGGGACCGGCGGACCTGGTGGAGCTGTTCGAGGCGGAAGGGGTCGCCACGAAGGTGGAGTCAACCGGCAAGGTCTTTCCCGTCAGCGACAAGGCGACCGACGTGCTGCACGCTCTGCGGCAGCGGCTGGCGCGGAGCGGCGCCGAATTCGCCCTGGGAGAGCCCGTCGTCGACGTGACCGGCGTCGAAGGGGAGTTCGTCGTCCATACGCCGGTGCGACAATTTCCTGCATCCCGCGTCCTGATCACCTCCGGCGGGCAGTCGTACCCCGGCTGCGGCACGACCGGCGACGGCTACGCGTGGGCGAAGCGTTTCGGCCACACGATTATTCCGCCCCGGCCGGCGCTGGCGCCGCTGACCAGCAGCGCCGCCTGGGTGCACGAACTCCGCGGCGTAACGATTCCCGATGTACTGGTGCGACTTCACGAGCGCTCCGGCGATGGCGAGTCGCCGCCAAAGCCGCTCACGCAGCGGCGCGGCTCGTTCCTCTTCACGCACTTCGGTTTATCGGGCCCGGCCCCGATGGATGTGAGCCGGGCGGTGACGGGACATCGCTGCCCGTCATCCTTGATCCTGACGTGCGACTTCCTGCCCGACGCTTCGCAGGACGAGTTGCTGGCGCGCGTGCAAAAAGAAGCGGCGACCGCAGGCAAGCGGCAGATTCTCGGCGCCGTCTCCACCTGGCTTCCCCGGCGCCTGGCCGAGTCGCTCTTCTGGCAGGCGGGAATCCCGCTCGATCGCCGCGGCGCCGAGCTATCGCGAGTCGAACGTCGGGCGCTGGTCGAGGCGGTGAAGGCGACGCCGATTCCCGTGGACGGCACGCTGGGATTCAAAAAGGCCGAAGTCACCGCCGGCGGCGTCACGCTCGATGAGATCGACTCGCGAACGATGCAGAGCAAGCTCGTCCCCGGACTCTTTTTCGCGGGCGAAGTGCTCGATCTGGACGGCCCCATCGGCGGCTACAACTTCCAGTCCGCCTTCAGCACCGGCTGGCTCGCCGGGGGCTCCAGCGGCGCATGACATACGCGAACTATGTGCGGCGGCCTCGCGAGCAACTTCGCCGTCCATCACTCCGCCGCCAGCACGCAGCGGAGGCCGACGGCGTCGTCGCGAAGGCCGGTAGGGGCGGGAAGCCGGAAACTGCTCGTATGTCGCTCGGCGGCGTCTTTCCAGCTTCCGCCGCGAAGCACGCGACGCTCCGGCTCGCCTCCTTCGCGCCACGCTGAGCCGTCCGCGGGGGGGCCGTCATAATCGTCATGCCACGCATCGGCGCACCACTCCCAAAGGTAGCCGTGGATGTCGTACAGGCCCCACAAGTTCGGCTTCTTGGCGCCGACGGGCGGATCGTTCCCGGCTGCGTTTCCCGTGTGCCAGGCGTAGTCGTCGAGGTCCTTTGTATCGTCGCCGAAGGAGTAAAGCGTCTCCGTCCCCGCGCGGGCGACGTACTCCCACTCCGCCTCGGAGGGAAGGCGGATCGCCTCGTTCTCCCGTATCAGCTTCGCCGCGCGCATCAGCTCCGTCGCTCTACGGCAGAACTCGCC
>JAHWKS010000349.1 GCA_019347795.1 Planctomycetota bacterium
CCACAGTCGGGTCAAGCTTCACGTCTTTCACGTGCACCTTGAGGATGTCCTCGCGGCCGCGCACGTCGGGACGGTCCACCAGCACCTGGCGATCAAAGCGTCCGGCGCGCAGGAGCGCCGGGTCGAGCGTCTCGGGGCGGTTCGTGGCGCCGATGACGATGATGCCCGCGTTGGAGTCGAAGCCGTCCATCTCCACCAACAGGGCGTTGAGCGTCTGCTCGCGCTCGTCGTGACCGCCGACGATGTTGTTGCCGCGGCTCTTGCCCAGGGCGTCCAACTCGTCGATGAAGATGATGCAGGGAGACTTCGCCTCCGCCTGTTGGAACAGATCGCGCACCCGCGCGGCGCCCACCCCGACGAACATCTCGACGAAGTCCGAGCCGGAGAGGCTGAAGAACGGCACCCCGGCCTCGCCGGCGATGGCCCGGGCCAGCAGCGTTTTGCCCGTGCCGGGCGGCCCCACCAGCAGCACGCCTTTGGGAATCCGGCCGCCGAGGCTTTGGTACTTCTCCGGGGAGCGGAGGAAATCGACGACTTCCTTCACTTCGTCCACCGCCTCGTCGATGCCGGCCGCGTCGCCGAACGTGACGCCGATATCCTCCTGTGCGTACAGCCGGCCTTTGCTGCGGCCGAAGGCCATGGGCGAGCCGGCGCCGTTCAATCGCCGCATCATCACAATGAACAGCACTACGAAGAGCACGGTCACCAGCAGGATCGGGAGGTTCGACTTCCAGAAATTCGGCTCCTCGTAATCCCAGGCGATCTGGTCCTTCTTCGCCAGGAGCAGCTCCTCCAGCCGGCCCTTCGCTTCGGGGTCGCCGCTGGTGTTGGTCTGGAATTTGACGCCGCGCTCCCAGCCATCGCCGGTCGCTTTGGCGTCGGCGGTGTAGCGATCGACCTTGCCCACCACGGCGCCGGGCTGGACCTTTACGTCGCGGATGTTCGTGTAGCGGACCGCGTTGTTGCGAACCTGCGTCTCCACCTCTCCGTTGTCGATGAGCGTGACCAGATCCGGATAGGGAATCCGCTCCGTGGCGTTCACGGTGACCCACACCACGGCGAACATCACCAGAACGGCGCCGCCGATCAGATACCAGAGGATGTTCTGTCCCCCTTCGGAACGCTTTTCCGGCTTGCGATCCTGCTTGTCCTTGTCCGGCTTCATCCGCGAACTCCTGCGGCGGTCAGAGAAATGGGCATCCATTCCATTATACTTCGACGGACTCGATTCCGGCGAGGCGCGCCGTGAACGGATAGTCGCGGGCGCCGGCGTAGCCGCCGATCGCGGTGACGCAGCAGGCGGCGGAGGCGGCGCCGAGACGGCCGGCTTCTTCGACCGAATGGCCTTTGAGCAGTCCGGCGAGAAGCCCCGCGTAGAAGCAATCCCCGGCGCCGGTGGTGTCGAGCACGTCGCCCGGCGGGCGGCACACGCCGATCTGCACGAACTCCCCCGCCCGCGGCGAGAGGAGCACGCCTTGGCTTCCCAGCTTCACGCCTAACAAGCCCGGGGCGCCGCAGCCGCGGTAGTCGCCAATGATCTGTCGCGGATCGGACTTGCCTGTTTGCCGCTGGGCTTCGGCAAGCGAGGGAACGTAAACGTCCAGGTGCGGGAGGCATCGGTCCAAGGGCCGCATGTCGCCGCCCGACCCCGCTGCATCCAACGCTGTTTTGCAGCCGGCCTGACGAATCTTCTTGAGCACCTCCGGCAGGTCCGCCTCCAACACCGGCAACAGCGAATAATAGCCGAGCAGCAAAAACTGCGTGCTTCGCCACAGTTCCATGCGGTCGAGAAACGCCTGAGCGTCCAGCCGCGAGCAGGCGCCCGGGTAGTGCAGAAAACTGCGCTCGCCCGACCGATCCACCAGAGCCACCGTCGTGCTGGTCGAATCCTCCGGCTGAACGAGCAGGTGATCGGCGAGATGCTCCTTTCGATAAACCTCCCGCAACATCGCGCCCCAGGAGTCGTCGCCGACCGCGCTGAAGACGCCGGTCCGCACGCCCAGCCGCGCCATCGCGACCCCGGCATTGGTGCAGACTCCCCCGCCGCTGAGCTGCAGCGGCGCCGATTCATGCAGCACTCCCGCCCCAATCGGCCGGCCCAAATCGACCGGCCGGCAAACAATATCCAGAACACACGTTCCGGCCACAATGCAGTCGAATGCGGTTGCCATAAGGTGAGGACGAAGCTTCGAAGCGAAGGAGCTCGATCTGCGGATGAAGATAGCAGATTCGGGCTCATTTGTGAGTTGCGATGCTCATCGCTCACCGTAGCCCGCGCCTCGCGCAGCATCGCCCCAAGCGTTTGCTTCGTCCGGCGCCGCTTCTCGGCATCCGTGCTATCATAGCTGAAACCGCCGCCCCGCGCGCGGACAGCGTTCGACTCCGGCCGTCATCGCTCCTCGTCAACAGCATCGGCGAGAAAGACTTCATCGGAGGGCGCAGGCGGATGTCCGGCGTCGAACCTGCTGCGACGGCGCGACTTCACCACGACGAACATCCCGGCGATCATCGCCGCCAACACGAGACTGGTGAGGGCTGAGCCTTCCAGGCCGAACTCGCCGCCGGTCAACCAGAGCGGGTGCGTCTCGACTCGCTCGATGCCAATCCATCCGGGCGTCTCCACCCCGCTGATGGGAATGTCCAGGAGCACGCCCTGAGCCGCATTCCAGCCGAAGTGGACGGCTGTGGGCGTCCAGAGCTCGTCCGTCGCCAGGTAGACCAGCGCGAGAAACACCCCCGCTCCCAGCAGGTTGATCGAGTTCCACGGCGAGGACCACGCATGCGGGTTCAGCGAGTGCACCAGCCAGAAGAGGATCGACGTGATCGCGACGCCCAGCACCGGCCGGCCGGCGTCGAGAAAATTCCGCAGCATGTAGCCGCGAAACGCGATCTCTTCAAAGAACGCCATCAGGATCAACGCCGCCAAGAGCGGCAGCGCAAGCCACTCGGCGCTGGGCTGCGTCAGCTCAAAGCCGCCCATCGCGAGGAGAGCGCCGGCGGTCAAGAGAATCGGGGCCGCGCCCGCCAACGTCCCGCCGCCGATGCGCAACACTGGTTTTGAAAGCGGAAAGGGAAGTCCCAGCGATCGAACGCTGTGCCGATCGAGCCACTTTCGCAGGGCCGCCGCCAACAGCGTCGTCCCGCCGGCGATGAAGGGAGAGGCGATGATCGTGAGCGTCAACGTCCAATCGTCGCGGAAGGCGGCCTCGCCTCCCGGTCCCAGCTCGAGCCGCTCGCCGCGAATCGCCAGCGCGATCACGAGCACGATAAAGGCGCCGATCCCCACCGCGATCTGAATGCCGACCAGGCCGGCGCCGAAGATCAACAGCCGCCAGACCAGCCGCGGCCGCCGCTCTCCGTCGAGAAATGCTCCACCGGACATCGCCTACGCCATTGCCGTTTCGCGATCCATTGCCTGCTTGATGCCTTTGTACGCGAAGTGGGCCTTCAGGCATGCCTGGCGAAAGCCTTCGGGACGCGAAACCGCCTCCAGGCGGAATGTCTCGATGTCGCCCTGGCGAAAGATGAGATCGCCGGCGTAGTACCATGCCTCGCCCGGCTGCACGCGAATATCGATCGCGTCGAAGCGATCCAGGGCCACCGACTGCATCTCCTCCCCCAGCACGCCTCGCTCGCGGACGATGCGGCGGTTGGTGAGCGCATACCGCTCCCCCACCCCCGGCAGCACGCGGAGGAAGTACAGCACCGCCGAGAGCGGCGCCAGCGCCAGCGCCAGGAAGTTGCCCACGGTGAAGATGTACCAGCCGGCCCGAATCGAGTACGCTCTCCCCAGCGTGCGGGCGACGCGGTACTTCGCAATCGAGGGCCACACGGTCATGATGCGAGTCTCGGCGACGCTCGCCGGAGACACGCCTGGTATCGCCTGTTTCATATGTCTGAGTTGTCGAAAACCTTTACCTCCACGGCGCGTAAACCTGCCCGGGGAGGCGGAATGTTCGCTTGTGCAAAGAAATTAACAGACCGCCGAGTAACTCGCTAGTGGGGCGTCCGCCGTGCAGTCAATAAGGGGCGGACATGCTACGGGAGCGGCGCCGGCTCGCCGCCCGCGCGAGTGGCCGCGGCGCGGTAGACGGCCAGATCGATCGTCTCGGCCAGGAAACGCACGCTGCCGTCCCCCAACAGCATGTTCACCCCTCCCGGATGCCGGCTGCGGGCCGCGGTGAGGCCGTGCGTCCGGCTCTGGTTGTTGCAGTCGAACGTCTCGGCGTTGGGCGTGTAAAAGTGGTTGTAAAGGGCATACCCGTAAGAGCCTTGGATCCACCTCACGCCGCGCTCCGCCCACCACGAGCCGCCCCCCGGCGTGCAGGCGCCGGTGGTGGTCGCCGCGCCGCCGGAGAGGAGCAGCACCTCGCGCCGCGGGTCGGCCGGCGGGGCGCCGCTCGCCGAGGCGACGCCGCCTCCCAGCAGCGTCTCGCTGAAAACAACGGTGTTCGAGGAGCCGTCGAGGAAATCGCGGAAGCTCATCGCCGACTCTTCAAAAAACGCTCCGTCGGGGTGCGGCCCGGGCAGGCCCGCCGTGGCCAGGTTCCCGTCGTTGATCAACCCGCTGCCGACGCAGGCGACGTAGTTGGTCGCCCCGAAGTCGGCGCCGGGAACGCGGTCGCCATCGCTGGGACAGTTGTAGGTCTCCACCGTCGTCCGCGCGGCCGCGGCGTTCGGCCAGGAGGGGGAGTCGGCGCCGAAAAATGGAACGCTATAGTCGATCAGGTTCTCGAGATTCTCCTGCTCCAGATAAGGCAGCAGGTGCGCCTGGGGCGAGTAGACGTACGGCCAGTCCAGCCGGCCGGGCGGAAACACCCGCAGGCTCGACTGGTACGTGTGCAACGCCAGCCCGATTTGCTTGAGGTTGTTGGTGCAGCTCATCCGGCGGGCGGCCTCGCGGGCCGCCTGCACCGCCGGGAGCAAGAGCGCCACAAGGATGCCGATCACGGCGATCACCACCAACAGCTCGATGAGCGTAAAGCCCGAATTTCGTTTCGTGATTTTCATGACGGTTCCCTTCACAGGAGCGTTGTCGCCGAGATTACTCGCCGCAGCAGGGGCAGACCTGCGGCACGAACACGGTGAGCGTCGCCGAGTAGTGGGTGTAGTCGTAGCCTTCCCCTTTCTGCTCCGGCTCGTCGTGATGGACCACCACGAGGTAGTAGTTTCCTTCCTTGGGCGTGAAGCTCGCCCGGCCCTGTTCGTCCGCAAGCCGCTCGTAGATTTCATCGAAGCCTTCCTCCAGCGCCTGCCCGCGAGGAATGAACGCGATCCGGGCGCCCGAGAGCGGTTTGCCTTGATAGAGCGCTTGCACGCGGATCGGCTGTCCCGGCCCCATCGGCGTGACGGGGTTGGCCGTGGCGACCAGCTCCAGCGGATGACCCAGCACGCGGTCGAACCCGGAATGTTCCTCCGGAACGCGGTCCAGGCTCTCGCTGACGACGAAGAACGTTTTAGCGCTTTTCACGGTCCGCTTTGGGGCGTAGGCGACCACCCGGTCCACGGTGTGCGCGACCAGGTGCAGTCCCGGCTCGGCGGCGGTGAAGCGGGCGGACCAGAAGCCCTCCTTCGGCGCGTAGCCGGTGTCGATCGCGTTGGGCTTGAGGTCGTACTTTTCGCCGCCGGGGGCGATCACCTCCAGCGTGCTGGGGCCGATGTCGATCTTGCTGGCGAGCTTGAAATCGCGATGCCCGTTGCCGTGGTTGCCGAGCATCAGATCGACGTGCACCAGATCGCCGGTGCGGATGAGGTTCGTGTTGATTTGCACCCACGTATCGTGGGCGAGGAGCGACGTGGATAGTCCGAAGCAAATCGTGAGGGCGCACAAGAGGCGCAACATGGCGTAGACCTTTCTCGGTTGAGTGAAGATGCGAATGCGCAGCCGCGCTCGTAGAACAGGCGGCCCGCCTGTTCCGACGTCGGGACCGATTGCGGTGCAGGCGAGCCGCCTGCACTACGAGAGAAAGACGCCGCTAGCCGGGGGGCGTTTCGCGGTCGAGAAAGACCTGCGGAGGAATCATCGCAATTTCGGCCACCGCGCCTTGCGGCGCATCGTGCGGACGCCACGCAACTCGCGGCGGAGGCGGCGCCACGGCCCCGCCGAAGACGTTCCACTCCGTCGCCAGCCCGCGACACCGCCGCGCCTGGATGCCCGAGACCCAGCGGACGCGAGGCTGCGATCGCAGCAAGGGCGCCTCGTCGCTCCCCTTCGTCGGCGAATCGCAGGCCGATTGGCAGCAACGCTTGCGATTGGACGTCTGCGTCTGCATGGCGGCCAACCGCCTCAAACCCGGCGGCGGCTCCACGCCGTGCCGCGCCGCCCAGGCCAGCCGCTCCTCCAGCGAGAAGCAGCAACAGTCGGTCCAGCACTGCTCGGCGCTGGAGCACCCGCACTGATGAGCCTGACACGGGAACGGCCGGCCGCCGCCGGCGATCTCCG
>JAHWKS010000350.1 GCA_019347795.1 Planctomycetota bacterium
TTCGCCCGCGGGGCGGTTTCCGAGAACGGCAGATCGGCATGGCGCACGAGGACGAGATTGTCCAGCTCGCCGCTTTCCACCTGGTCGCGAAGTCGCTTGAGTCGGCCGGTGAGCCGGTTGCCGGTGAAGTTGCAAAGACTGATAGGGACAGGACCCGACTCGCTCTCGAGCACCAGGTCCACGTCGCCGAAATCGGCATCGGCGGAGGCCTCGCCCCATCCGCCGGCGGACCACGCCAAAGGCAAGCCGTGGGTGATCGTCTCGTCGCTGCGGCGGTGATCTTCGATCGACTCCGCCTCACGCAGCGCCTCGGCGAACTGCTGCGTAAGGAATTTGCTCGGCGTCAGCGATGGCGAAGGTTCGCCCGATTGGAATCGCTCGAACTCGGCTTTACACCAGGCGATCAGCCTCCGCGGCGTGTAATTGCGCTCCTCGACCAACTCCCGCAGCGTGTCGGCGGGCAAGGGCCAAAGCTTGCTGTCGTGGCCGCGGCGAATCGCGGCGAGTTCGGGATTCGCATTGAGTCGCCGCGCGAGCAAGTCCTCGGCCTCATCCCAGGTGGGCCGCCGGAGCAGTCCGGCCTCTTCCGCCAGGCGGTCCATGTCCGCCTCACGCACGCTGCGGCGAAGCGTGTCGTTGAAGGTGCTTTGAATGCACGAGATCAGAAGCAGGTTGCTCGTCTGGTCGTGCAGCGAGCTGACGAGCCGGCCGAAGGCGAACAGTCCCGCCAGGTCGGCCGGATGCGTTTGCAGGGCCTCGATCTGATCGAAGCAAAGGACGATCGGCAAGTGCGGCGCCGCCAGCCGAGCGATGGCGCGAATCACCGCCACGGCCTCTTCCTCGGGATCGCCGTCGGCATTGGCGGGCGTCATGCCCAGCTCCTCCCGCTCCATGTCGGGGAGCTCGCCGTCGCGGAGCCAGTCGCACGCCTCGCGGCGCCGGCGGTCGAGCACGATGTGCCGCAAGGCCGCACACACGTTTCGTCCCAGATGCAGCGAGCGGTCGAAGCGATCGAGCAGCTCCTCGACTTGCTCTTCCGCTTGCTGCCGCCGCTCGGGCCAGCGAAGCGAAAGCCACCATACGCGGAACTTCTCGGGCTTGTGCAGATGCTCCTTGGCGTGCAGGAGAAACATCCACTCCAGCGGCGTGGGAGCGCGGCCGGCTTCGCGGAGCAGGTCTTCCACCAGCGTTCGACGCACGTGCCGCGCGATGGAGCGGGCGCCCGTCTGCAGTCGCACAAAGGAGAACGCCGCTTGCGGCGGATCGAACTGCGGCGGATCGGCGGCCGCATCCGCCGGCGGCGCCGCCACCGCCTGTCGCAGCCGCGCCAGAAGATGCGTCTTCCCGCTGCCCGGCTGACCGCGAAGAAGCACCGAGCGGCTGCGGCCTCCGGCCGTCACGCGATCGAGCGCCGCGCGGCAGATTTCGAACCCCTCGGAGTGCAACTGCGGCGCGTCGGCCTCGGGCGTCTCCCACGCATCGGCGACGATCGACTTCACAAACGGATTGGGCAAATCAGAAGGGGGCATTGTCGGCCCAACGCGCAAACGAATAAGCGGGCAGTCTCTATCTACTCGCCGCTTTCCGTGATTCGTTCGAACTTCACCTGTTGCTCGCCGCCGGTGGGAAGCGGCGCGGCGGCGGTGAATGTGTTGTCGTCGAGGAAATGGATGTTCATGGTGTTCGTCTTGCCGTCGTCCATCGTCACGGCGACGGACAGCGCATCGTCGCCCGTGGACTCGACCTTCCAGGTTCCCGTTTGCGTCTTCTCCTGCGACTGGCCGAAGATGCTCAGGGCCACCTTGGTGCTCATCGTGTGATCGGGGCGGAACTCGGTTTCGATCTGCATGTTCTTGAACATGGTCTCCATCATCCCGGCCGCCATGGCGGCCATCGCGCCGGCGGCCTCTCCCTCCTGCTTGGCCTGCTCCGCGGCGAGTTGTTGGAAGTCGACGTCCTCCAGATTGACGCGCCACCGGCCGATCAGCTTGGACTCCAAAGAGGGCGCACAACCCGCGGCTGAGGCCGTGATCAACGCCGCCAACACGATTCCGCCGCGATTCATACCGGTGCTCCGTTGTGAAGGAAGGGAGAAGCGAACCTCACGGTAACCCGCGGCGGCGCCTGTGGCAATCGGCTCCGCCCCATCCAAAGAGTTTTCTCGCCCACCCGATCGCGGCTATAATTTGGGAGCGGCGCCGGCCGGCGGGACGGCGGTCGCGGGATCAGTCTCCGGAGATTGCTTGATGGACATGATGCGATGTCGAACGTGCGGGCAAGAGTTCCGCCTGCCGGCCGACCTTACAGCGCCCGCGGTGCGCTGCCCTCGCTGCGGCGAGGCGAACGCCCGGACGAAGCCGATTCCTCAAGCGAAGCCGGCGCCTGCAGTTCCGCGAGCCCGGCCGGCCCCGGCAGCCGCGGCTCCGCAAGCGAGGCCCGCGCCGGCGCGTCCCGCCCCGGCGCCGGCGATGAGTCCTTCGCCCCCCGCAGTCCACGTCAATGTTGCGAACG
Source organism: Planctomycetota bacterium (assembly GCA_019347795.1). Taxonomy (GTDB): domain Bacteria; phylum Planctomycetota; class Planctomycetia; order Pirellulales; family Pirellulaceae; genus JAHWKS01. The sequence continues at coordinate 2,512 of JAHWKS010000350.1, forward strand.
GCCCCACATCGCGCCGGCGTAGACAACCTCGCAGGAAAAAATCGTCGCCCATTGTGTGGTGGGGGACGGGGGGGTTGCTCTCCACCGCCGTCATCGGCGTCTTGACGGCGATGTTGCTCCGGCAGCAAGCGCCCCCCGATCCAATCCCGGCGGCTGAGAACGCTCCGCAAGTCGCGGTGGAATCATCGCTTCCCGACATCATGGAAAGCGCGGGCGCCGCCGCGAGCGAACCTCCACCGCAGGACGAGCTAAGGCCGCTTCCGCAGCAATCCGCCGAGGCCGACGAAGCTCCGGAGGACGCGATCGACGACCAGCTTTCACTGACCGCCGCATCGTCGCCGCTGCCGGAGATCGAGACCGGTGCGACATCCTCATCGGTGTCGACGGAGCTCCCGGTCGTCGATGCCCAGGAAGTAGACCATCCCTTCCTGGCGATTCATCGCGAGGAGAAGCTCTTCGCCGCGGAAACGTACCCGCAACTGCGGGCGATCCGCAGCCGCCGCTTCGAAGAGGAGCACGCGGACGAAATCCGCCGCGCCTACGGCGATGACTACGAAACGATGACGGCATGGCTCAACGAGCACCCGATCATCAAAGAGGAGTTCTACACCGCGCTTAAGCCGGAGCACGATCGGCTGGTCGAGGCGCTGCAGTTGTTTCAGACGCTCAAGACCGAGTATCCCGAGCAGATCGTTCCGTACGCCAACCTGGCGATCGCGATTGCGGTCACCTGGGATGAGCCGCGGCGCGGCGTCTACCACTATGAGAGCCACCAGCGGCGGGCGAAGGCGGAGATGCCGCCCGATCATGCCGAAGCCGCGGCGAACTTCGCCTATTTCCTGGAGCACGAGCGGTGGATGCAAGGCCGGGGGCAGTTCCTCCCCTGGGAGTTTCTTTCCCACGTGGTGAACCACACCACTCCGCTGACCGAGCGGCAATGGGCGCTGCAGAATTACCTTCCCAAGCGGGCGATGATCGGCCAGTGCTACAAAGACGTCCCCTACGACACGCTCATGCTGGACAGCCAAAGCGAGCAGGCGCGGATGAACGGCGCCGCCTACACGCTCGCCAACCTCGATGTGCTGGGCGGTGTATGCGCGCACCAGGCGGACTACGCCTCCCGCGTCAGCAAAAGCCTGGGCGTGCCGGCCGCCTACGTCAGCGGCGAGAACGCCTACGGCGATCTGCACGCTTGGGTCATGTGGGTCGAGATCAAGGCCGTCTCCGCCACGAGCATCCTCTTCACGCTGGAGTCGCACGGGCGATACCGCGGCGATAAGTATTACGTCGGCCATTTGTCCGACCCGCAGACCGGCCAGCGCATTACCGACCGGCAGCTTGAGTTGCGATTGCACACCGTGGGGAACAATGCAATCGCCCGCCGACACGCGGCGCTGGCGATGGAGGCTTTCCCAACGCTTCGCCGCCAGGCGGAGATGGACCTGAAGGCCCAGTTCCAGTTTCTGAACCAGGTGATCAAGCTTTGCCCCGGCTACGAGGCGCCTTGGAAGACGCTGGCCCAGATGACCCGCGACGGCGAGATCGACGCCGATTATCGCAAGGACATGCTCAAGACGCTCGACAACCTCTTCGCCACCTACTCGGCCTTCCCCGACCTGACGTGGGAGGTGTTTGACGATCTGACCGCGTTCGAGCCGGAGACGGCGGATCGCGTGAAGTTGTATCAGCGATTGGCGTCGCTGTATGTCGCCGCCGAGCGGCCCGACCTGGCGTGCGAAGCGGTGCTGCGGCTGACGGACTACCTGGTGGAGCTGGAGCAGGTGGAAGACGCGGCGCAGAGTCTGGCGGTCATGATCAAGAGCTTCCCCGGCGAGGGGCGGTACGTGCCGCGGATGCTCGATCGCCTGGAAGAGGTATGCGCCTCGTTCGAGGAGGCCGGACCGCTGCTCCTGGCGTTCTATCGCGACTTCCTGCCGCTCATTCCCCAGATGCGCGGCGATCGCCCCAGTCCGTACTGCATCAGCATGTTCGAACGCGGCGTGCAGCGGTTCCAGCAGGCGGGGCAGCTCGAGTTGGCGCAGGTGTTCGCCGGCCAATTGGTGCGGATTCGCGCGGGGCAGGGCGTCCGGCAGAACTGATCGACGCCTGAATTGTGAACGACGCCGAAAAACTGATTGACGCCCTCCGCGATCCCGGCTGCTATGACCATCCGGTCGAGCAGGTGGAGGTGCTCCAGACGCACATCTCCTGGGTTCTGCTGGCGGGGGACTTCGCCTACAAGGTGAAGAAGCCGGTCAACCTGCCCTTTGTGGATTTCTCGACCCTGGAGAAACGCCGCTTCTTTTGCGAAGAGGAGCTGCGGCTCAACCGGCGGCTGGCCGAGGAGCTTTACCTGGCGGTGGCGCCGATTGCGGGGCCGGTCGAGTCGCCGCGGGTCGGCGGCGCGGGCGAGGCGATCGAGTACGCGGTCAAAATGCGGCGGTTTCCGCAGGACGGGCTCCTTTCGCGGCTGTTGGAGCAGGGACGATTATCGGGGAAGCACATCGACCGCCTCGCCCGGCAAGCGGCGGACTTCCACGGACGAGCGGCCGTCGCCGACCTCGACCGTCCCTGGGGATCGGCCGAGAACGTCCGACAGCCCATCGAGGAAAACTTCGAAGAGCTGCTCGCCGCCACGCCGGATGACAGTCCGTTGCACTCGCGGCTGTTGGACTTGCAGGCCTGGAATCGGGAGCAGCTCGAGAAACTCGGCCAAACTCTGGAAGGCCGCCGGCAGTACGGCTACATCCGCGAGTGCCACGGCGACATGCACCTGGGAAACATCGTGCTGCTGCCGAAGGAGGACGGCGGCGAAATCGTCATCTTTGACGGCATTGAGTTCAACGAGAACTTCCGCTGGATCGACGTGCAGAACGACATCGCCTTCCCGGTGATGGACCTGGAAGAGCGGGGCAGGCCGGACTTGGCGCGGCGGCTGTTGAATGTCTATCTGGAGGCGTCGGGCGACTACGAGGGGCTGGCGGTCCTGCCGCTCTACCTGAACTATCGGGCGCTGGTGCGGGCGAAGATCGATTGGATTCGCGGCCATCAGGCAGGCGTCGCCGGCCGCCAGCGGCGGCGGCTGGAGGAGGAGTTCGCGCGCTATCTCTCGCTGGCGGAGCATTACGGCCGGCCGCCGCATCCACGCCTATTCCTGACGTGCGGCGTTTCCGGGAGCGGCAAGTCGCACTTCGCGCGGCGACTGGCGGAGCGAGTCGGCGCCGTGCAGATTCGCTCCGACGTGGAGCGAAAGCGGATGTTCGCCGACTCGCCGCCGGAGAAGCTGTACTCGAAGGCGGCGACGCAGCAGACCTATGGGCGCCTCGCCGACTTGACGCTCCGCGCCCTCGGCGCCGGCTTCTCGGTCGTCGTCGATGCGACGTTTCTCTCGCAGCGACGCCGCACGCAGTTTCGCCGACTGGCCGACCGGATGAACGTCTCGTGCATCCTGCTCGACTTTCGGACGTCGCCGGAGACGCTCCAGGCGCGCATTCGGGCGCGACAACAGGAGGGCCGCGACCCCTCCGACGCCAACCTGCAGATTCTCGCCCGGCAGCTCGCCGCCCGCGAGCCGCTGACCGAGGAGGAACTGCGGGGGGCGATCATCCTCGACACCGAGTCGCCCGAGCAACTGGACAAGGCGCTGACCCACCTCGCATCCGCCCCGCAGTAGCTGCTCAGAGCAGATGCCGCGCCTTGATCTCCAGGTACTGGTTCACCAGCGGGGCGGTCATTTCCTCGGGATAGGAATCCAGCACGCGGACGCCTTTGTGCTCCAGGTCGGTCAGCACCTGGTGACGCCAGTTGAGGATCTCCGCCGCCGCGGCCGCCCGCCACAGTTCGGCGTCGCGGGGCTGCGGCTGCTCGGCGGCGTCGAAGAGGTGATGGTCGCGGAGCAACACGCCCAGCGGCAGGTGCCGGCCGACGA
>JAHWKS010000351.1 GCA_019347795.1 Planctomycetota bacterium
GGCAATCCCTGGATCGACACCCTCCTCCTGGGGCTGCTCCAGGCAACGCTGCTCGCCATGGTAGTGACGGGCTGGCGCCTTGCGCGGCCAGTGCGGATGCGGAAGCGGCGCACGTCCTGCGCCTGCGGATGGATCTCGCTGAGGACATCGCCCCCCTTGGCCAGCGAGGCGAAGACCTCCGGCTCAATCTGGATGATGTACTCCAGCCCTCCTTCTTGCAGCGGGCGCCATCCGTAATCGACCCCCAAAGCCGAGGCGGCCAGCAACAGGGCCAGTCCGTTCATGATTCGCACTCCCTTGCGATTTGCGGCAATAGAGCCAGCCGCTGGCGATGGTAAACGAAAACCACGCGTGAGGTAAAGGCGAATTGCAAACCAGCAAACCAGCACCGGCGATTCCCGGTGGCCATTCCCCCAGCCGCGCTCTACGATGATGGGCGTGTACGCCTATCTCATCCTGCTGAACGGTCCTCTTGCGGGGGCGAATTATCCGCTCAAGTCGAGCGGCGAAAACCGCATCGGTCGCGGGACCGAGTGCGATGTATCGCTCGCCGATCCCCTCAGCTCCCGCGTCCATGCCGTGTTGGTGCAGCAGGACGGCGAGTGGTGGGTGCGCGATCAGTCGAGCCGCAACGGCACCTTCGTCAACGATCAGAAGGCGGATGAGGCGCAGTTGAGCGACGGGCACACGGTGCGGATCGGCTCTACCGAGCTGTCGTTTCATCTTTCGGAGAAGCCGCCCGCGGAGGATGCGCGGCACGACATCAACGTGACGCAAACGCTGGTGAAGGAGGCGCCGGTGTCTCCGCAGGAGACGGGCAACTTCGCCCTCGCGGCGCTGCGGGATGCGGCCCACGCGCAGGACTTCCTCACCCTCTATCAACTGACGATCCGCCTCTTGAGCTCCGACGATCCCGATGAGGTGATCGCCGTCTCGCTCGACCTGCTGCGGGCCAGAGCGAAGGCGGCGATCGTCGGGTTTTTGTGGATCAGCGATGACGGGAAGCTCAAGCCGAAGCTGGTGATTCCCGAGTCGGCGGCCGACCGCGTGACCCTCAGCCGCTCGCTCACGGAAATCGTCATCGAACGAGGTCGAGCGATCTGGGTGGCGGAAACGACCGCCGCCGATGAAACCGAGAGCCTCGCCCACTACGCCGATGCGATCTGCGTGCCGCTGCGTCACGAAGGCGCCGCCGTGGGGGCGATTCATCTCTACCTCGAGCGAGGCCGCTTCAAGGCCGGCGATCTCGAGTTCGCGATCTCGCTGGCGAATATCATGGCCGCCGCGCTGGTGCGGACGAGGAAGCAGGCCAGTCTCGCAGCCGAGCATCGCCGGCTGGCCGACAAGTCGGGGAGCTTCGATGAGCTAATCGGCGACAGCCCCGGGATGACGACGCTCAAGGAGAAGATCGCCCGGGTCGCCCGCACCACCGGCTGCGTCTTGATCCGCGGCGAAAGCGGATCGGGCAAGGAGTTGGTGGCCCGGGCCGTGCACCGCCTCAGTCCGCGGGGCGACCGGCCGCTGTTGTCGGTGAACTGCGCCGCAATTCCCTCGGAGCTGATGGAGAGTCAACTTTTCGGCCACGTGAAAGGCGCCTTCACCAGCGCCGACAGCGACCACAAAGGCTGGTTCCAGCAAGCCGACTCGGGAACGCTGTTCCTGGACGAAGTCGGCGAGATGACGCTGGAGGGACAGGCGAAGCTGCTTCGCATCCTCGAAGGACATCCGTTTCTCCAGGTCGGCGGCGCCAAAGAGATTCGCGTGGACGTGCGGGTGATCGCCGCCACGAATCGCGACCTGGCGGAGTTCGTGCGGGAGCGCCGGTTCCGAGAAGATCTGTACTATCGCCTGAGCGTGTTCGAGCTGCACATCCCGCCGCTCCGCGAACGCGGCGCCGACATCGAGCGGCTGGTCGATTTCTTCCTGGAGCACTTCAAACGCCAGCACGGCCGGCCGAACCTCTCGCTCTCGAAGGACGCCCGCAAGAAGCTCCTCGGCTATCATTGGCCCGGCAACGTGCGGCAGTTGCGGAACGTGATCGACAGCGCGGTGGTGCTGGCCGACGGCGACGCCGTGCAAGCGGACGACCTCGGCCTCCGCGACGCCGGCGGCGGCGAGCTGGAGTCTCTGCGAATCGACGTCTGGGAGAAGAAGCTGATCGCCGAGGCGCTTAAGCGGACCGCCAACAAGGCGCCGCAAGCCGCAGAGTTGCTCGGCGTCAGCCGGGCCACGCTTTATCGCAAAATCGACGAATACAAGATTGAACGACCGTAGTTGGAGTCCAGCCTTTAGGCTGTCTTTCAAGAACAGCGCATCTTGAAGACATGCTAAAGCGTGAACTCCAACGCATCCCTTCCAGGACCGCCTCCCGTGAAACTCATCTTGGCGATCATTCAGCCGACGAAGTTGGACGCCGCGCGCGATGCGCTGGTGAAGATCGGCGTGGAGCGCATGACCGCGTGCGATGCGCAGGGTTACGGGCGGCAGCGGGGCCAAAGCGCCATGTATCGCGGGCTGGAGTACAAGACGAACCTGCTGCGGAAGATCGCCCTGGAGGTGGTGGTCAACGACGATTTTCTCGATCGCACGCTTGAGGCGCTCGTGCAGATCGCCCGCACCGGCGCCCAAGGGGAAATCGGCGACGGCAAGATCCTCATCGTTCCCGTGGAGCGCACCATCCGCATTGGCGAAACGACCGAAGGCCCCGGCGCCGTGTAGGTAAATCGCGCGTTCCACGAAATGCTTGGGGCCCTCCGTTCTTCTAATCACTCAGTGCGGCTATGACGAAAAATATTGCCTGCACCACGCGCCCATGCTGGCTGCTGGTTGTGCTGATCATCGGATCAACCGCCTGGCCGGACGACGCCGCCGCCGAAGAGGCGCCTGCGGTGCGGGTGAGCAACGTGCGGCGGGCGTTCCATAACGGCGAGCACAATGCCTTCACTGATCTGGTCCGCTTCCGCGACCGGCTCTATCTCACGTTCCGCAGTTGTCCCGACGGCCACATGGTGCATCCGACGTCGTCGATCATCGTGCTGGCGAGCCGGGATGGGCGGGAGTGGGAGCAAGTGCACCGCTTCTCGGTCCAGAAGCGCGACACCCGCGATCCGCACTTCCTCGTTTTCCGCGATAAGCTCTTCGTCTACACCGGCACGTGGTACAGCGGCGAGACCACTCTCCCGCGCGACCAGTACGACCTCAACCTCCACCTTGGCTACGCCGACTGGACCGACGACGGCCAGATGTGGCATAGCCCGATCCTCCTGGAGGGCACGTTCGGCCATTACATCTGGCGGGCGGCGGCGCTGGGGGACAAGGCCTACCTTTGCGGCCGGCGGAAGAAGAACTTCGCCGTCGATCCGCAGGAGGAGCGCCGCATTCGCGAATCGGCGATGCTGGAAAGCGACGACGGGCTGATCTGGCGACACCGCACGCTGTTTCAGGAGACGCACGGCAACGAGACGGCGTTCCTGTTCGAACCGGACGGCGCCCTGCTGGCGGTCGGCCGTCGCGACGGTCCCGCTCAGCTACTTCGTTCGCAGCCGCCGTACGTCGATTGGGAGCGTAAAGAATTGGACCGCTACATCGGCGGTCCGCTCCTGGCGCGGTGGGGCAACCGCTATCTCGTCGGCGGGCGAAAGCAGCTCGAGGGCGCGGCGCCCAGGACTTCGCTCTATTGGCTGCTGAACGACCAGCTCCACGAGTTCGCCGAACTCCCCAGCGGCGGCGACACTTCCTATCCCGGCTTCGTAGCGTTCAGTCCAACCCGGGCGCTCGTGTCATGGTATTCCTCCCACGAGAAAGACAGCGCCGGCGCCCCGATAACCGCCATTTATCTTGCTGATTTGGAGATCGATCCCTAGGGGAACCCACTGGGTTCCGTTGAGGAACGCATTGCGGTTCGCTAAGATGGCGATTGGGAACGCTGGAGGAATTCACGAATCATGAGTATGCCGCAATCAGAAACGGAGTCGCACTTCACTCCCGAGGATCTGCTGGCGTTGCCTGACGCAGTTCGGTATGAGCTGGTGGATGGTCAACTGGTGGAGCGGAAGATGGGATTTCAGTCAAGCGTTGTCGGCGGTCGGCTGTTTCGCCATCTTGACACGTACTGCGATCAGAATTCATTGGGCTGGGTGGCCCCGGCCGACGCCGGCTACCAGTGTTTTCCTGACGCGCCGAACAAGGTTCGCAAGCCGGATGTTTCCTTCATCGCGGCCAGTCGGCTGCCGTTCGATCAGGCGCCGTCGGGCCATTGCCGCATCGCTCCCGACTTCGCGGCGGAGGTGATCTCGCCCAACGAAATCTTTGACGAGGCGATTCAGAAAGTCGGCGAATATCTGGATGCGGTGGTGCGGCTGGTGTGGATCATCGATCCGCCGTCGCGGACGGTCCTCATCTTCCGCCCCGACGGCGGCGGGACCATCGTGCGCGGGGCCGGCGAACTTTCCGGCGAGGACGTGATCCCCGGCTTCCGCTGCTCTCTGCATGAACTGCTCCGCCCGCCGCACGGAACCGAGGCCAGTTGACGCGACGGTCGCTACGGAGTTGAGACCGCGCCTGAGGTCATTTCCCACAGCATGCCTGGTCGCCTGGAATTTCGCTGCGGGGGGACGTAGAATCTTTACCGCCGATTGCAGGCTCGCGTCTTCCACGTGAGTGGCGTCAGTTGTAACCGCGAAGGCTTCCTGCTTCCGTCGGCCCTGGTGGGATCGCGGCATTTGCCGTCCCTTTATGAACGACGTCACGCAAATTCTCTCGGCCATCGATCGGGGAGACCCGCGCGCCGCCGAACAACTCCTGCCGCTGGTGTACGCGGAGTTGCGAAAGCTCGCGGCGCGCAAGCTGGCCCAGGAGGCGCCGGGCCAAACGCTGCAGGCCACCGCCTTGGTTCACGAGGCGTATTTGCGGCTGGCCGGTGCGCCCGGAGCGCAATCCTGGGACAGCCGAGGGCACTTCTTCGCCGCGGCGGCGGAAGCCATGCGGCGAATTATGATCGACCGCGCTCGCGACAAGAAGCGTCTCAAGCGCGGGGGCGGGGCCCGGCGGGTCGACTTGGAACGGTTGGTAGTCGCCGAATCCGCTTCGGACGATGAGCTGGTCGCCCTGGATGACGCCCTGGAGAAGCTCGCCGGCGAAGATCCCCGGGCGGCCGAGTTGGTGAAGCTGCGGTTCTTCGCCGGCCTCACGCTGGAGGAGGCGGCCCAGGTGCTGGGCATGGCCCGCCGCACCGCCGATCGCTCCTGGGCCTATGCCCGGGCGTGGCTCTTCCGGGAGCTGCGCGAGAGCGATGCGGCGCCCGACGGGTAGCGCGCGGGAAATTTCCCCGCTTTTTTGGCGCACAATCGCGCAAAACGGCGCATTGAGTTCTGAACCTTCACGGTGCGAGATTGCGTATGACCGGTTCCGATCCTCACGAGCGGTCCCTTTTCTGCGAGGCCCTGGAGCGCCCCTCGCCCGAAGCGCGGGCGGCGTACCTGGATCAGGCCTGCCGCGGAGACGCCGAACTGCGCGCCCGCGTCGAGTCGCTCCTGGAAGCACACGAGGCTGTGGGCGGTTTTCTTCAGGGGCGGCTCCCGGATGACGCGCCTACGCTCGACGCGCCGCCCCTGGCCGAAGGCCCCGGCACGCAGATCGGCCCGTACAAGCTCCTCCAGCAGATCGGCGAGGGGGGCTTCGGCGTGGTGTTCATGGCCGAGCAAACCGAGCCGGTCGAACGGCGCGTGGCCTTAAAGATCATCAAGCCGGGCATGGACACCCGGCAGGTGATCGCGCGTTTCGAGGCCGAGCGCCAGGCGCTGGCCTTGATGGACCATCCCCACATCGCTCGCGTGCTGGACGCCGGCGCGACTGACTCGGGCCGGCCCTACTTCGTCATGGAGCTGGTCAAGGGTATTCCCATCACCAGGTACTGCGACGAGCACCAGCTTACCCCCCGCGAGCGATTGGAGCTGTTCGTGCCGGTCTGCCAGGCGGTGCAGCATGCGCATCAGAAGGGGGTGATTCACCGGGACCTCAAGCCGTCAAACATTTTGGTGGCCCAGTACGACAGCCGGCCGGTCCCCAAGGTAATCGACTTCGGCGTGGCCAAGGCGACCAGCCAGCGGCTGACCGAAAAGACAATGTTCACCCAGTTCGGCCAAATCGTGGGCACGCTGGAGTACATGAGCCCCGAGCAGGCCCAACTCAACCAGCTCGACATCGACACCCGCAGCGACGTCTACTCGCTGGGCGTGCTGCTGTACGAACTGTTGACGGGCGAACCGCCGTTCAATCGCCAGCGGCTCCGTTCGGCCGCCTTCGATGAAGTGCTGCGGATCATCCGCGAAGAAGAGCCGCCCCACCCCAGCACCCGCCTCAGCAGCTCCGCCACGCGGCTGAGCATCGCCGCCCTCCGCCACACCGAACCCAAGAAGCTCAGCGCCCTCGTG
>JAHWKS010000352.1 GCA_019347795.1 Planctomycetota bacterium
GCCGCCCTCACCGAGAACCGGCTCGACGATCACTCCCGCGATCTCTTGCTGTCCCGATCCGCTCCAGGGCGCCGCGGATCTCGCGGTCGCGCATGATCCGCGAGAACTCCGCCTGCACCGCCGCAGGAGCGGGCTGTCCGCCTTCGCGCTTGATGCGGGCGATGAGGGCGGCCTTGATCTCGGCGGGCGATTCGAGATTCGCCGTCTCGGACGACTCTTCGCCTTCTGGCGCCGGCGAGCGGCCGACCAGCACCACGTTGCACTGGAACCGCCGGGCAAGCTTCTCGGCGATGGCCGAGGTGATTCCTCGGGCGCCGCCGGTCACCAGCAGCGTCGAGTTTGTGTCGAGCATCGCCAGCGGCTCGCGATCCGCGGCGGCGCTCCCGTCGGCGGCCCGCCACGTGATGCGGCGTCCGTCAAGGTATCCGACTTCCCGCGGTCCCTGGCGATCGTTCAACTCGCCCAGCACACGATCCGCCAGCTCCTCCGCCGGCCGGTCGCGGTCGAGATCGATCACCCGGAGCATCACCTCGGGCCACTCCTGGCCCACCGTTTTCACAAAGCCCGCGATGCCGCCCTGGCCGGCGAGCGAGAGATCGAACTCCGACTCGGGCGTCATGCCGAATCCGCCGCCCAAGCCGGTCGCGGCCAGCAGCATGGCGCCGCCGTCGCGCCCTGCCTGGCGGAGATCGTCCTCGAATTCGCGCGTCAGAAGGTAGAACCGCTTCACGTCGCCTGTAATCCGGGCGAGCGGAGTCGTCTCATTCTCCGGCGCCTCGGCCAGGGGCAAGAGATGCACCAGACCGCCGATGAGGCCGACCGACTTGCGGATCCGCGTAGCCATCTCGACCACCGCGGCTTCGTCGGTGAGGTCGGCATAAAACACGCCGTCCTTCCCCTCCACGGCGCCGGGGCGATGGCGGATGAAGACGCACTCCTGACCGAAGTCCGCCAGGCGATCGGCGATCTCGGTTGCGACGCCGCGCCCGTCATCGGTGATCAGCACGACGCCGCTGGGAATCAGCGTCGAACCGCTCCCGGGGAGCGGAGCGTCGATCAACTCAAGAAGCCCGCGCTGGATAGCGACCGTCCCGTGCTTTTTTTTTTCGACCGGCGTCTGCTTGACCACCGGCTCTTCGGCCGGCGCCTCTTCCTTTGCTGCGGGAGCAAGCTGCTCGCTCTGCTCGCCGCCGAGCGCCTCCTCCAGGTAATCGAGGATGCCGCGGATCGTGCGGATGCTGGTGAGCCGCTCGAACTCGATCTTCGACGACCCGCCCGGCTCGGCCGACATGCCGAGAATCTCGGCCAGGTTCCCCAGAATCTCAACCCGCTTGATTGAGTCGATTCCCAGGTCGGCCTCCAGGTCCAAATCCACGTCAAGCATGTCGTGCGGATAACCGGTCCGCTCGCTCACCAAATCGAGGAGCTGGTTCGAGATATCGTCGCGATCGAACGCCGGCGTCTTCTCCGCGGCAGGCTTGGTCGGCGTCTTGGCGACCGGCGTCTCCGCCGCGGACACGCGAGCTTCCGGCTGCGGCGCCGGCGGCGCAGCTTCCCGATTCAGCCGATTGGTCGGCGCCGTGGCTTGCGGTTTCGCGGCCGGCGCCGGCGGATGACCACTCTCCGCCGCCTTCGGCGCCGGCGCTTCCGCCGCGCGACCGTTGCGATAGTGCGCGGCCGCGCCGTTGGAGGCCGCGCTCTGCGGCGAGGTGCTATTGGCGATCGGGGCCTGCGATTGTGGCGGCGCCAGCGGGGCGGGCGCCGCTCCCGCGTCGCCCTGCAGGTATGCCGACATCACCGCTCGCTGCGTGTCAAGGAAACGGGCCATCAGGTGCTGGTAACCGAGCATGACTTGCGTCACGTCGTCCTCGCCCGCCGCAGGGGCTGCGGGCGCCGTCTGAGGCTTATGAACGCCGTTGGAGGCGCCGTTGGAAGTGACGTAGTGCATGGCGGTGGTCGTCTCCGGTGGAGTGGATGGTTTGGGTGGTGGGATTGGTTTCGCCGCCGGCTTGGGCGCCGGTTTCGGCGAGGAAGGTTGAGGTTGGTTCGTTGTTGCGGCCGCATTTTGCGGTGCGGGCTTCGCGGCCGGCTTGGATTCGCCTGCTGCTTTTGCCACGGGCTTGGCGGGGAACTCGTGCAGCCGATCAGCCGGAATCTTCTGGCCCAAGAGCAGCGGCTCAGGAGCATTCAGCGGCTTGGCGCGCACGCTGTTCACCACCCACGCGCTGCGGGGAAGCACCGGCTGTTGCGTCTGTTTCGGAAGCGTAGAAAGCTCGAAGGGCGTTACATTTCGGCCAGAGAAAATCCGCTCGAGGTTCGCCTCCGCCCCATGCGCCAGCAGTTGGCCCAGCACGTGACAAAGCTGCACCAGCCCGTCGCGGCCCTTCACGTCGGAAGCCGCGGCCAGGTGCGGCCGGTCGCCCAGCGTCTGTCCCACCAGGCCGGTGAGCACGCTCTGCGGTCCAACTTCGACGAACACCCGGGCGCCGGCGGCGTACATCGCTTCAACTTCTTCCTGGAACCGCACCGGGGAGACCAGGTGCGTCGCCAACTGGGAAACGATCTCCCCGGGCGACTCCGGATAAACCTCCGCCGTCGTGTTCGAAAACACCGGCACGCGAGGCGCCGTAAACGGCGCCTGGGACAAAGCCGCCGCCAACGGCTCGTTGGCCGGGGCCACGAGCGGCGAGTGGAATGCGCAGGACACCGGGATCTTCGTCGCGCGGACGCTCCGCTCTTTGCAGCGGACCAGCGCCTTCTCGAGCACGTCGTCGGCGCCGGCGATGACCGTCTGCTTCGGCGAGTTCCGGTTCGCCAGCGTCAGGCCGTCGATCCCCGCGATCAGCTTCTCGACGGAAGCCGCATCGGCTTCAATCGCGACCATGCCGCCGAGGCCGGCTTCCGCGTTTCCGCTCTTACGAATCAAGTCGCCGCGGAGGTGCGACAGGCGAATGCAGTCTGCTTCGCTCAAAGAGCCTGCAGCGGCCAATGCAGCGTACTCGCCGTAGCTGTGGCCCGCGACGAAGTCGGGCCGCAAGCCGAGCTTCTCCAGCAGGCGGAACATGCCCAGGCTCGCCGCCCCCAGCGCCGGTTGGGCGACGTCGGTGCGAGCCAGGTTGGCGGCGGCTTGCTTCTCGCCGGCTTTATCGAAGGCGGAGGCTGGATAGATGAACCGCCCCAGCGGCTTCTCCAGCTTGCCGGCCAGGACCCCGGCCGCTCGATCAAGCGACTGCCGCACTTCGGCGAAGTTCATCGCCTGGGCCGCCAGCATGTTCGGATACTGCGAGCCTTGTCCCGGGAACAGGAACGCCAGCTTGCCGCCGCGGGAAGCGGGGTTCTCGGCGAAGTAAATCCCCCGCGGATCGTGCAGGTCGGTCTTTTCCGACTCAACCGCATTGAGGGCGACCGTAAGTTTCTCTCGCAAATCGTCCAGGGAGGAGGCGACGATGGCCAAGGTAGCAGGCAGACTCCGGGCGCCGTCTTCGCCGTCTTGCGGAGCGGCACACGGAGTGTGCTTACTACTATCCTTCCACAGCGAAGCGGCCAGGTTCCGCAGCTCCGGCTCGGCGCCGGCGTCGAGCGCCTTTTGGCAGCTTCGCAGCGCGTCGGCCAACTCGATCCGGCTCTCGCGGCGCCAGACGCACAACTCCGCCGGCCACTCATCCAGCGCGGGCGAATCGTCTTCCAGATAACCGCCGGTGTACTCCTCCACCACGACGTGATAGTTCGTGCCGCCGAACCCGAACGCGCTCACGCCGGCCAATCGCGGCTCGTCACCACCGTGGACCCAGGGCCGCGCCTCAGTATTCAAGTAGAGCGGGCTGTTGTCGAAGGAGACGAGGGTGTTCGGCGTCTCGACGAGCGTCGGCGGGAGCGTCTTCTTGTGCAACGCGAGCGTCGTCTTGATCAAGCCGGCCAGGCCCGCGGCGCACTTGCTGTGGCCGATCATCGACTTGACCGACCCGAGAGCGCACGAGTCGGGCAGGGCGCCCGCTTCCCTCATCATGCCGCCGAGGGCCTCGGCCTCGGTCTTGTCGCCGGCGACCGTGCCCGTGCCGTGGGCTTCGATCAGCTCCAGCCGCGTCGGCGAGATACCGGCTTTGGCGTAGGCGCGGCGAAGGGCGAGAAGCTGGCCTTTCGCGTTCGGCGCCGTGAGGCCCTTATCTTTGCCGTCGCTGGAGCAGCCCATGCCGCGGATCACGCCGTAGATGCGATCCCCGTCGCGCTCCGCATCCGCCAGCCGCTTCATCACGACCGCCGAGATGCCTTCGCTGAGCACGATCCCGTCGGCTTGCGCATCGAACGGACGGCAGCGGCCCTGCTTCGAGAGGGCGTGCGTCTTGCTGAACGCCATGTAGGAAAACGGCGTCTGCACCGTGTCGGCGCCCATGGCGATGGCGACGTCGCTGGCGCCCGACTCCAGCTCGCGAATGCAGTTGTAGACCGACGTGAGCGACGAGGCGCAGGCGGCGTCAATCGCATAGTTCGGCCCGCCGAAGTTGAAGCGGTTGGCGACCCGCCCCGCGGCGACGTTCATCAGGATCCCGGGGAACGAATCCTCGGTCCACGTCGGGAGAAGCGGTTTCACCTGCTCCAATAGTTCTTCCGATCTGGCCACGCCCGGCACTTGATCCAAGAGCGGCAGGCACGTGCGGAAGCCGTAGGCGATGGCCTGGGGACTGCCGCCGCCGCCGATGCCGAGGATGGCCGCCGTCTTGTCGCGATTGAAAGGACGATCGGCGTAACCGGCGTCCTCGACCGCCAGCCGCACCGCCTCCAGGAGGTAAAGCTGGAGCGGCTCGATCACCTCCATCGTCTTGGGCGTGATGCCGTAGCGGAAGGGATCGAAATGAATTTCGTCGAGGAAGCCGCCCCACTTGGAGATGAATTTGTCCTGCAGCTTGGTGTCCGGCGAGTAGTACAACTGCCAGTCCCAGTGCGTCTGCGGCACCTCGGTCACGGCGTAGCGCTTCCGCAGGATGTTACGCCAATAGGCGCCGACGCTGGAGGCGCCGGGATAGTAGCAGGCCATGCCGACGATGGCGATGTCGCACGGCTTCTCGTCGCCGGCCTTCTCCACCAGTTCGTGCGGGAGCTGCTCCAGGCGCCGCGTCCCATCGCCGCACACGTCTTCGTGCAGCTCGGCCATGGTGACCACCCGGTCGTGCATCGACGCAACCTGACCAATCATGTACATGCCGCGATTGAACTGCTCGTCATCGGAGATCGGCGCCAGGCGGGGGACGCCGTCGGCCTTGATGCGATCCAGCCCCTTCGAGGCGACCCGCAGCCGGCCGATATTCATCCACTCCAGGGCTTTGACGATCTCTTCATGCGACTTGCCTTCCGCCCGCAGCCGGCGCCGCTCGGCGTCGAAGACGTCGTAGTACGGTGTGGGGACGCTGCGGATGGCGTGGCCCGGGGCCGTCTCCAGGAGTACGGTCTCATCGCACTTGATCGCCTCTTGCTGGAACCGCGGCACAATAGCCCCGGCGGCCACCGCCTCATGCGTGAAGAGGTAAGCGGTACCCATTAAGGCGCCGATCTTGGCGCCTTTCTCCGCCAGCGGGGCCGCCAACGCCGCGACCATGCTGGCCGAGAGCGCGTCGTGAATGCCGCCGGCGAACGCGACGTGGAGATCGTCGCCGCGGCCGCTGCCGATGTGCTCCAGCAGGATGCCGCACATCGTTTCCCACAGGAGAAAGCTGCTCCGCGGGCCGACGTGACCGCCGCACTCGCGTCCTTCGAAGACAAACCGCCGGGCGCCGTCCTTCAAAAACATCTTCAAGAGACCCGGCGACGGGACGTGCAGGTAAGTGGGGATGCCCACTTCCTCCAACTCCCGCGCCTGATCCGGCCGGCCGCCGGCGATTAATGCGAAGGGGGGCTTCACGTCATGCACCGCGGCCAACTGCTCCTTGCGGATCTCCGGCGGGAGAAAGCCGAGGATCCCCACGCCCCAGCTTCGGTCCTGCAATTGCTCCTGCGTCTCGCGGAGAAGCTTTTCGACTTCCGCTCGACGAAGCATCGACAAGGCCAGGAACGGCAATCCGCCCGCCTGGGAAACCGAGTCGGCAAAGGCGGCGGTGTCGCTGACGCGCGTCATCGGCCCTTGCAAGATCGGGTAGCGCGTGCCGTGGCTCTCCGCCAGCGGCGCGTTCTCCGCCAGCGGCTTGAGCCCGCGTGCGGCGCCAAGATTATGAGCCGTTTGCTTGCGGATCGCCTCGATCACGCCGCCGATGGTCACGTACCGATCGGCCAATGATTTGCCTAAAGCGGCATCCTGCCCTAACAGCACCGGCAGCCCCTCAGGACGCGAGAGCACTGCTGCGCGCACCACCGCGATCCAGCGGCGACGCCGCTGTTGAGCATTGTCGGATTCGTTAAAGATCCGCTCCTCTTCGGCTTG
>JAHWKS010000353.1 GCA_019347795.1 Planctomycetota bacterium
CGTTACTTTGAAAGTTGTTCGGGTTGGGATCCTCGGCCCGCATGTCCTGCACGAGGACCTGCACGCTGAACGAATCGCCGACGCTGACCGATTGAGCGCCTTGGATCTCCGGGATAATCGAAGCGGGAGTTCCTTCTCCTTCAGCGAGCAGCTCGGTCGAGTCAACAAACGTCACCGCGTCGGCCGCCAGCAATTCTCGCCGCTCCAACGACTCCAGCGAGTGCCGCCGCGCGAGAGGAGCCCGCGACCGCCTGCCTCTCCAGCGGGGGAACAAGCGGGAAAAGCGGCCTTTGCGTCGAGCGTTCTTCTTCATCATGGACTTCAAGCGAACTCGAAAAAGGGAACCGGCTGCCGCGAGGCGATGAAGCGATCTACAGACCACGGCGGGATCAGGCACGCAGGGGCAGCCCCTGCCCAGACGGCGCAAAGTGCCGCCCGCTAGGCACTTACGAGATGCCCGGCGCCGAACGAAGTGACGAGAGACTGGAAACCAGACGTTGAAATATCCCCGCACCCACGTGGCGAAAACGCACCCTTCGTTGCCTTAGATGTATGTCGCCCCGGAAAAGTTGCACGGCCGAACAATTCGCCGCCGACCGGAAAAAGCTTCCAAATCCACCCATCTTGCCCACTTTTTGCTTCCACCGATGATCACCGCGGCGAGTGATCCGCTACATAACATTAGCACGGTCCAAGAGTTAAATTGGTTCACCGCTTTCTTGTGAGACGGAAGCTCACGGCCCGTTATTATCCTCGCCCGCGGTGGGAAGGGGGATCACGCGGCACTCCGCTACTCCGTGGCCGGCCACTGCGGTCACTTCGAACTGCACGTGATCGAACTCGACCGCGTCGCCCGGTCGGGCGGGACGCCCCAAAAGAAGCAGCACCAGCCCGCTGACGCTGTCCACCTCGTCGTGCTCCAGCTCGATGCCCAGATGCTCTCCGACTTCGGGCAATCGGACCGGTCCGGCGGCATGGAGGACCCCCTGCTCGTCGCGGTAGATTTCCGGACGCCCCTCCAATCCGCCCGGCTCTTCGATATCGCCCACGATCTCCTCGAACAGGTCCTCCATCGTGAGGATTCCCGCCGTGCCGCCGTGCTCGTCCATGACGACCACCATCTGCGCCCGCGCGGCCCGCATCGCCTCCAGCACGCGGTCCAGCGTGAGCGGCTCCGGCACTCGCGGCACGGGCCGGACCACGTCGGACGAAAGAGAGCGGCCGTGGATGAGAATGCGAAACAGATCCTTTAAGTGCACCACGCCGAGGATGTGATCCAGATCCTTCTCGAACACCGGATAGCGCGTGTGGCGTGAGCGGCGGATGATGCGTTTGATCTCGTCGGTTCCGGCGCCTGCGGGGATGCCGATCGCCTTGGTGCGCGGGACCATCACTTCGCTGGCGGCGATATCGCCGAACTCCAGGAGGTCGCTCAACACGCGCCCCGACTCCGCGCGGAGCAGGCCGCCGCGTTGGCTCTCGCGAATCACGTACTGCAGCTCCTCCGCGGAGTAGTAGCGTTCATGGCCGACGGCCTGGCGGCGGATTCCCAGAAGCCGCAACACGCCGTTGCCCAGTCCGGCAAGGAAAATCACCAAGGGAAACGCGGCGTACTGCGTCCACTGCACGGGCCGGATGAGCCACAAGGCCGCGCTCTGCGGTTGTTGCAGCGCGAGGGATTTGGGGACCATTTCTCCCAGTACGATGTGCAAGTAAGTCAGCAGCACAATCGACAACACGCTCGCCAGGGCATGCGCTGCCAGCCACCCTGGCATGCCGACCGCGTCCAGGCCGTGTCCGATCCACACGGCGAGCACGTGCTCGCCGTACATCCCCAGTCCCAGGCTGGCGACGGTGATGCCCAACTGCGCGGTGGCGATGCAGCGATCCTGCAGCCGCGCCTCGGATAAGATTCGCCGCAGCGTCCCCGCCGCCCGATTCCCCTCATCGGCCAGCCGCTCGATGGCGGCCCGCGGCGCCATCACCAGCGCGAACTCGGCCGCCACGAACAAGCCGTTGAGCAGGATCAGCGTGGTGATGATGGCCAGCGGAAGCACGTATTCGATCACGGCGCCTCCTTAGTTTCGGTTTGCCCATTCTGCTCCGGCAGGCGCGAGATCAGCACCGACGTGACGGCTCGTTTGTTGACTCCCTCCACTTCGATGGCGACGCCGTCAATGTTGACGCGCTCCCCCACCGCGGGAACACGCCCCAGCGCGTGCGACACCAGGCCGCCGACGGTCGCCGCCTCGCCCGCCAGCTTCACGCCCAACAGCGGGGCCAGCTCATCCAGCCGCGCGGCGCCGGGGGCGCGAATCCGCCCGTCCGGAAGGCGCTCCGGCTCGCGATCGGGCAGCTTGAACTCGTCGGCGAAGTCGCCGAACACCTCCGTGAGCACGTCTTCCAGCGTCACCAGGCCTTCGATCCCTCCGAACTCGTCCACAAGCACCGCCTGTTGGCAGCGATGCTCCCGGAAGAGGGCCAAGAGCCGGTCGGCCGTCACGCCGCGCGGAATCGTGAGGATCGGCCGCATCATTTGCGTCACGGGCGGGAGCGATCCGGCCTCAATGTACCGGGCGATCACATCCTTGATGTAGAGCACGCCGACGACGTTGTCCTTCGATCCGCGGACCACGGGAAAGCGGGAGTAGGGGCTGTCCACCAATCGCTGGAGCACGGCGTCGGGCGGGCAGTCGGCGTCGATGGTGGCCATGTGCAGCCGCGCCACCATCAACTGGCTGGCCGGCCGCTGGCTAAGGCGGAGGGCCTGGTGCAGTCGATGCTGCTCCTCCGGCTCCAGGAGCCCGCCGTCGCGGCTTTCCACGATCAGCAGCTCAATCTCCTGCGGCGAATGGATGTGCCGGTGCCCGCCCCCTCGCACGCCGAGCATTCGCAGTATCAGTGTGCCGCTGCCATTGAGCACCACGATGAACCAGGCGAAGAGCCGCAGCGACCACGTCATCGGCATCACGGTGGCCAGCGCCGTCTGCGTGGGGAACTGCAGCGCGAGCGATTTGGGCGCCAACTCTCCCAGCACCATCTGCGCCGCGGTCAGCGCCAGCAGCACCGCGACGGCCGCCGTCGAGAACGCGGCCGCGGCATGCAGCGAAAACCACGACTCCAGAAGCGGGGCCAACTCCGGCGTGAGCGTCGCCTGTCCCACGGCCCCGAGCATCAGACTGGAGAACGTGATGCCCACCTGGCAGCAGGCGACGTAGCGGTCCAGCTCCGAGGCGTCTTCAATTCGCGGCAGCAGCCGCGCCGCCAGGCGGCTTCCATCTTCCGCCAGGGCGCGGATGCGGCTGTGGCGGACGCCCACCGCGGCAAACTCGCCCGCCACGTAGAACGCGTTCACCGCGATCATCGTGATAATGAGAATGCCGGCGAGGAGCAACACGGGCGTTAGCGGGGAAACGGATCACGGACTGCGGCCGCCGAGCGTCCTCCGACCCCCGGCGGCCGCACCTCGCCATTCTATCGCCGCACCGGCAGGTGAGAAAGAATGCGAGACGCCCCCCTCGTTGCAGCCGGGTGCGGAATATCTGGATAGACCGGGCAGGCGGCGCGCGGCATAATAAACGGCGCAAACCGCGCATTCGGCGAGGCCGGGCCGCCCCGAACGATCTTTCAGGAGTCTCTCCATGACGATGCGAATCTCCGCAGGGATGTTCCTTGCGATCTGCTTTCTCTGCCTGGCGTCGGCGTCTTGGGCGCCGGCCCAGGAGCAGGCCGGGCAGGCCGACCTCGATCAGGCGACGCAGAAGATGATCTCCGCCGAGCGGCTGGCGGACCTGGAGGAGGTCATCGAGCTGTGCGAAAGCGCGATCGCCAAAGGACTCGACGACGATAACGTCAAGTTCGCCCAGCAGTTGATGACCTCCGCCCTGTTTCAACGGGCCCAGCAGTTCTCGGCGCCGATCTTCGAGCAGCAGCCGCCGAATCCCCGCTGGCCGCTGCTGCGGAACCTCGCCCTCCGCGATGTGAACAAGGCGGTGGAGCTGAACTCCGACTTCGGCGACGCCCACCTGCTCAAGGCGAAGCTGCTGGCCCTTCCCGGCGGCGACGCCAAGGAAGCCCGGCGGGCGGCCGGCGAGGCGGCGCGCAGCTTCACCGACGACGACCGCAAGAAAGCCGAGTCGCTCTTGCTCCGCGCCGCCCTGGCGGAAGAGGACGACGAGCGGCTGGCCGATTTGAACCAGGCCCTGGAGGTCGATCCCGAGAGCCTCGACGCCCGCCTCACCCGCGGTTTGCACTACCTGCAGGCGGAAGAGAACGACAAGGCGATCGCCGACTTCCGCGCGGTCCTGGAGAGCGACCCCGACCGCTCCGAGGCCTGGCACGGGCTGGCCGAAGCGCTGGTGAACCAGGAGAAGTACGACGAGGCGCTGGAAACGATCAACAAGGCGATCGCAGCCGCGCCCGAGGAGCCGATGGGCTTCAACATGCGGGCCCGCATCCATGCCCTCAAGGAAGACATCGAGGCGGCCGCGGACGATCTCGATCAAGCGCTCAAGCTGGATGAGGAGAACATCCCTGCGCTGTTGATGCGGGCCCGCGTGCGGCAACTGCAGGGGGAGTCCAAAGCGGCGCTGGAGGACGTGAACCGGGCCCTCGAGCTTCGTCCCGGCCTTGTGCAGGGGCTGGAGCTGCGCAGCGCGCTGCTGGCCGCCTCCGACAAGCTCGAAGAGGCGATCGGCGATCTCCGCAAGCTGCTGCACGCCGATCCGCAGCACATGGAGTGGCGCCTGCAGTTGGCGCTGTACCACCAGGCCGACAGCCGTCCGCGGAAGGCGATTCAGCTCTTCAACGAGATCCTTGAAGACGATCCGCAGAACGTGATCGCGCTTCGGGGCCGGGGGGACGCGTACATCAGCATCGGCGAGCACAAGAAGGCCGTCGCCGATTTGGAAGCAGCGCTCAAGCTGCAGCCGGAAAATGACGGCATTCTCAACAACCTGGCCTGGCTGCTGGCCACCTCGCCCGACGACGAGGTTCGCAACGGCGAGCGGGCGATCGAGCTGGCCACGAAGGCGTGCGAGGTGACCGAGTACAAGGAGGCGCACATCCTCAGCACGCTCGCCTCCGGCTACGCCGAGCAGGGGGACTGGGAGAATGCCATTAAATGGTCCGAGAAGGCGGTTGAGCTGGGCGAAGGCGAAGTGAAGGAGCAGCTCGAGAACGAGCTGAAGAGTTACCGCGAGAAGAAGCCCTGGCGGGAGCGGCAGAACGTGGAAGAGAAGCCGGAGTCCAAAGTCCCGCTGGACAGCGAATTCCAACTGTGAACACCGCTCTTCGCGACGCCGCTCACAGGACGTATCGCTGGCTCGCCGGCCGGCGACTGGTGACCTTGTTCACGATGCTCCTGCTGGTGGCCGGCACGTGGGCGTTCATCGAATTGGCCGACGAGGTGCTGGAAGGGGAGACGCAGGCCTTCGATGAAGCCATCCTGGAGGCCCTCCGCCAGGGCGAAGGGCTGGGCGAGCCGATTGGGCCGTCCTGGGTGCGCGGCGCCGCCCGCGATCTGACGTCGCTGGGGAGCGCGGCGGTGCTCGTGACGTTCACCTTCGTCGCCGCCGGCTACCTGCTGCTGGTGAGCGACTACTTCGCCGCGGGGCTGGTCCTCGCCGCGACCTGGACGGGTCAGGCGGTGTGCATGGCCCTCAAGACGTCGCTCGACCGCGCCCGTCCCGACATCGTGCCGCATTGGGACGACGTGATGACCGCCAGCTTCCCCAGCGGCCACTCGATGATGGCCGCGGTCGTCTATCTGACGCTGGGCGTGGTAATTGCGAATTTCGTGCGAAGCCGGCCCCTCAAGTCGTACTGCATCGCCGTGGCGGTAACGCTGACGATCCTCGTCGGCGCCAGCCGCATCGTCTTAGGCGTGCACTACCCGACCGACGTGCTGGCGGGCTGGACCGCCGGGCTGGTGTGGGCCATTCTCTGCGGATCGCTGGTGGGAATGCTCAAGCGCAGACACGAGCGGCGGAAAGCGGCGCGGGAAGCCGCGAGCTGAGGAGGCCTTCTCGCTCGGCCTTCCAGGCATAGACGCCATCGCATTGACGGCCCCCATCGCAGCACGGTAGCTTGGGTTCTCGCTTTCCAGAAACTCCGAGTCGATCTTTGTCGCCCTCTGTTTCCGCCGTCGATCTTCGCGTGCAGCTTGGACGGCTCACGCTGCGCAACCCGGTCTTGGTCGCCTCGGGCACGTTCGGCTACGCCCGCGAAATGGAGCGGATCGTGGACCTGGGGCGTCTCGGCGGCATTCTGCCGAAGACGATCACCGCCGAGCCGCGCATCGGCAACGTTCCGTGGCGGACGGTGGAAACGGCGGCGGGACTCTTGAACTCGATCGGTCTGGACAACGACGGCATCGAGGC
>JAHWKS010000354.1 GCA_019347795.1 Planctomycetota bacterium
TGGTCTGCCCCGCCGGTGATCTGGGCGGCGATCATTGGGGAAAGCGGCTCGACGAAGTCGCCCGCGCTGAACATGGTCACGCACCTGGCCATGGAACGGCAGGAGGAGGCGTTTGAGCGGTACAGTGCAGAACTCGCGCTGTACGAGTCGGATCGGAAGGCGTACAAGAAAGATCTTGCGGCGTGGGAGCGGGGCAAGAAGTCGGGAGGCCCTCCCCCCGTCGAACCGGAACCCCCTGTCTGCGAGCGATTTATTGTCTCCGACACTACTGTGGAAGCTCTGGCTCCGCTGCTTCAGGATAATCCCGGCGGGTTGTTACTCGTTCGCGATGAGCTGGCTGCTTGGCTTGGTGCGTTCAATCGCTACAGCTCCGGCAGTTCGGACGCGCCAAACTATCTGAGTATGTTCCACGGCGGGGCGATCACCGTGGATCGCCGATCGGGAGATCCCCGAGTAATTCACGTCCGCCAAGCGCATCTCGCGATCTGCGGCGGCATTCAACCTGGAATCCTGAATCGGCTTCTGGGGGAAGAACATCGAGAGTCCGGGCTCTTGGCGAGATTCCTACTTACGTGCCCCCCCCGGCGGCCGAAGCACTGGACGGAAGCCGCGATCGACCGCACCGTCAAGGCGGAAGTTCAGCTGCTGATCCACCAGCTATTCGAGCTGAAGCATGACATCGACCCCAAGGGGCGCCGGCGTCCGGTATTCTTAGCTTTGTCGCCGGCGGCGAAGGACGTCTGGACGGAGTTTTACAATGGGCATGCCCAGGAGTTGTCCGACTTAACGGGCGACCTCGCGGCCGCATGGAGTAAGTTCGAGGAATACCCGGCGCGTTTGGCGCTGATCCTGCAGATCGCACGGGCGACTCAGGATTCGGGATTGCCATGCGACCAGATAGACGCCGACAGCATGGCGGCGGCGATCACGATTATCGAGTGGTGCAAGGCGGAGACCAAGCGAGTTTACGCGATGCTTTCGGAGTCCGATCAGGATCGAGCGCGACGCGAGCTCGCGGAATGGATCGAGCGTAAGGGAGGAGCCATAACGGCCCGGCAACTTCAGCAGAACTATCGTCCGCTCAAAGCGCCGGGGGCCGCCGAGGCCGCCCTGAACCGTCTCATGAAGGCCGGAGTGGGCGAATGGAGCCCGCTCCCAAGCGGTCGTCGGGGAGGGCGGCCATCCCGAGTCTTTCGCCTATATGTAGATCCTCCGATCTACGAAACCGCCGAAGTTGCTGAGGAGAAACCAGATTTCGTAGACGTTGACAGCGTTGACACAGGAGAATCAACAGAGGCCGATTCGGCCTCGGAGGCGGCATGAGCATACCGCTACTCCTCGCCGAACTTCGTCGTCGCGGCATTCTGCTTAAGGCCGACGCGCACCGTCTGCTTTATCGTCCCGCGGAGGCGATGACGCCCGACCTGCTGGAGCGGGTTCAGGCCTGCAAGAGCGTCCTCTTGGAACTGCTGCGCGGCGAGATCGCCGTCAGCGACGTCGAGAGACGGAGCGAAGCCGAGTCCCATAGGGAGGTCATCGACCCGCCGAGCCCTTGTGCGGCCTGCGGCGGCCTCGAATTGTGGGAGACGGTTACTGGGCGCTGGCGGTGCCTGCGGTGCGATCCGCCGACCACCTCGCGCCACATCTTTGCGCTGGCGGAGCGGATCCGCCGACAGGAAAGATGAAGGCTTGATGCTGGACAATTCGGCCAGCACCGACTAGGATCTTGAAATGAGCAAAGGACGCACCAAGAAGTTGACCGACCAGCTCCGGCGGGCCATCGACGAATCCGGCCTGTCGCGCTATCAGATCTCCAAGGAGAGCGGCATCGATGAAAGCGCCCTCGCGAAGTTCTACAACGGGCGCAGGGGGCTCTCGATGCACGCCCTAAACGCCCTTGGCGAGTGCCTGGAGTTGGAGATCATCATGCGGCGAAGGCCGCCGAAGAAAGAAAGGTAAAGAATGGCAAGTATTTCGCGCGATCCAGGTGGCCGCCGGCGCATCTTGTTCGTGGACCCGAACGGCAACCGCAAGGCGATTCGGCTCGGCAAGATGCCCCAGAAGTCCGCTCAGGAGGTGAAGACCCGGGTGGAGCATCTGCTTGCCTGCAAGGCCGCCGGGGTCGCTTGGCCGCTGGAATTGGCGACATGGGTGGGGGGCTTGTCCGGAGACTTGCCTGGAAAGCTAGCTGCGGTCGGGCTGATTCCAAAGCGGGCCGAGGCGGTGGCGGAAACTCTGGATGCGTTTCTTGATGAGTACATTCGCGGCCGCGCCAATCTGAAGCCAAACACTCGGCGGAATTACGGAATGACCCGGAAGCACCTGACCGCCCACTTCGGGGACGACAAGCTCCTGGCGAATATCAGCCCGGGCGACGCCGACGAGTGGCGCGAAGGCCTGATGCGCAACGGCCTATCAGCGGCGACGGTTAGCCGCGAGGTGAAGCGCGCTCGGCAATTTTTCCGGGCGGCGATGCGGCGAAGGCTAATCAGCGAGAACCCCTTCGCAGATTTGCCGGCGCCCGCCCAGGCCAACGCCAGCCGAGAGCATTTTGTGACGCAGGAAGTAATCACGAAGGTCATCGACGCCTGCCCCGACGCCGAATGGCGGCTGATTGTCGCTCTCAGCCGCTACGGCGGCCTGCGCTGCCCCTCGGAGCATCTAAGTCTGAGGCGGAGCGATATCGATTGGGAGGGCCAACGGATCACGGTGAGGAGCCCCAAGACCGAGCATCATATCGGAGGTCAATCTCGCGTGATTCCGCTGTTCCCAGAACTGCGGCCGTACTTGGAAGCCGTACTCGCCGAAGAATCTGTCGGTGACCACCTCATCACCCGGTATCGGGATCAGAACGCCAACCTCCGAACGCAGCTGTTGCGGATTATCAAACGGGCCGGAGTCGAGCCTTGGCCTAAGCTGTTCCACAACCTGCGGGCGAGTCGGCAGACGGAACTGACCTCGTCGTTCCCGCTTCATGTGGTGTGCGAGTGGATCGGCAACAGTGCTCCGATCGCCGATAAGCACTACCTCCAAGTGACGGAGGCCCATTTCGCGCAGGCGGCAAAAGAGACTGCCACCAATCTAGGCGGCGCAGAAAGCGGCGCACCGGCGGCGCAGAATCGAGCGCAGCAGGTATCCGCCGGAGATCGCCAGAGCTCGCACTCCGACACCCCGGACACGAAAAAAGCCCCGAAGCGGCAAGGAGTTATGCCGATTGGGGCGTTGTTGTGCGAGCCAATGCGAATGGCTGCGATAGACAATATAGTACCCCCTAGGGGAGTCGAACCCCTGTTTTCGGACTGAGAACCCGATGTCCTGGGCCACTAGACGAAGGGGGCCTGTTGTTTTGTTTAATCTTAAAATCGGCCTGAAAGTTGTCAACGGGTGAGACGTCGCACCTTTGCGCCAGGTTCGCGGAAGCGCGAACCGTTACGGCCTGGCGGCGACGTGAGGTTCGGCCTCGAGCGACGCGAGGTGGGCCTCGATTTGCCGGCGGAGCGTCTCGTCGGCGCGGCGGGCGGCCATCCGGTAGTAGATTTTCGCCGTCGCCAGCTTGCCGGCCGACTCGGCCTGGCGGGCATTCTCGATCAGGCCCAGAACTTCCGCGCGGGCGGCTTCGTCCTCCTCCGCGTGTTGGCGGCGAATCTCGGCGACGCTCGCCGCCGGCGGCGAGCCGGGAACGAGATTGTAGCGTGGTCCGGCCGTCATGTTCGCAGCGGCGCCCCCTTCGGCGAGTCGGCGTCGGCGGGCCTCGGCCAGCACCGCGGCGTCCAGCTCGCGGTGATCGATGATCGTCGCGGTGACGCCGACGTTCGAGGCGCCGACCGTCGAGCCGATCGCCCTTCCGCCGAAGAGCGGCGCGAGCCCCGGCGCCTTGCCGACGATCGGAACGCCGCGGCTGACGCTGCCGGAGGAAGCGCGGCTCACGCCGCCCAGCAAGGCGCTGCCGCGGTCGGGAACGGAGACCGTCGTGCGGACCCCGAAGACGCGAAACGTCGGAAGCTGCACCGCCTGAGCGTGCACGTCGGCGGCGAGGGCCGATGAGGCGATGACCGTAATCGCGGCGATGAGGCTTCTCATGATCGACTCCCTCCAAATGAGCAACAGGCGGCTCGCTGTCGCGAGCCATTGGTCACTCGCGGAGCGAGTGACCCATTTTAATGGGCGTGGTCGTGGTGATCGTGGTGATGATGTTCGATCTCGGCGTTGTACGGCGTTCCGTCGATCGTTGTATTGAGCCGGGCGGTGACTCCTTCGCCGGCCATGCCCAGCGCGACGATCAAAGCCGGATCATTGAGCGAAAACTGCGAGGCCTTCCCGTCCGCCGCGTTCACGGCCGTAAGCTGAAACTGCTGCGGCGCCTTGCCGCCGGAGACGTTGATCGTGATCTGCTCGGCCTCGATCGGGTGCTCCGTCTTCGCATCCTCGCCGAGGATGTAAACGGTCACGTTCGCGGCGTTCTCCTGCTCGGAGGGATCATCGTGCGTCCACTCCGCGTGATACTTGCCGCCCCCCAACTCAAGCAGATGCCCGCCGTGCGGGCCGGTGTCGCCGTGGTCGTGATGCGCGTGATCGTGATCATGGGCATGATCATGATCGCCATGATCCCCGCCGTCCGCCGCCACCGGCGGCGCGGGGTTCTCCTTCACGCATCCCAGCATCGCCACGCCGGAAAGAAACATCGCCATTCCGAGAAAAAACACAAACCGCTGCATCCGCGGACTCCTGGTTGAACGAAGTTGCCGGCCGCACGACGAACGCCGATCCATCGCGGCCAATCTCTTTATACCGAACTCCAACCGGATTGGCGAGCATGCGGTGTGATCGAGCGAGACGCGGAAGCAACCGGAGGGCCTTCCCGCCGCGGGAGCGTCAAGCGCCGAGCGGCGGCAGCAAATAGCCGCGGGCCCAGGCCTGCGCAGGCCGGCGGAATGCGAAACCCGTGTTGTTCCTCCGGAGCCGCGAAGCGGCGACGGCAGGCGTTGTGAGCTGTTGCCAGCTTACGTCGGCATCGTACGCCCGCCAGTGAAGAGGATTGGGCGGGCGACCTACGCCGACAGGCGCGCCGTCGGCCGCAACCGCTTGGCATCGCTGTTGGCGGGCTCCGGCATCGGCGGTTCCGGTTCGGGTTCGGGCGTGAGCGGCTTCAGCGACGGCTGGCCGGTCGGATCGGCATCCGACGGCTCGCCCTGCGATTCGCCTTCGGGAGGCGTCGGCTGCTGCTGCCCGCCGTTGCTCGGAGCCGGATACGTCGCGGCCGGCGGAGAATAGTAGCTGCTCGTGGCCGGGCCGGGAAGCGTGGCCGACGGCGTCGGGCAGGAGATCACCGGCGAATACGTGGTCACGGGAACTCGCATTACCACGGTTCGCGGCACGAGGCGGTGATACGTGTAAGGCACGCACTTCCGCACGGTGACCGGCGTCTGCACGGTCCGCACCTCGCTCACCATCCGGCACGTCTGCACGGGGATCTGCTCGACGCGCTCCTCGTACACCATCCGGCAAGTCGTCACCGGGACCTGCTGCACCACTTCCTGCTCCACCCAGCGGCACGTTTGCACCGGAATGCGGCGGGTCATCCGCTCGGTCACCGGCTTGCGAACCGTGATCGGGACCTGGCGGACTTCCTCGCTCGTCTCCATCCGGCACACCTGCTGGGGAACCTGATGCGTGACGACCTCGTCGCAATACCTGGTGACCTGCACCGGCACTTTCTGCATGACCGTCTGCGGCTGCATCGTCGTGACCGGCTGCTGACAAACGACGGGCGTATTCACCAGCACCCGCTGAACTTGCGTCGTGGCCGGCGTGACCTGCGGCGTCCAGTACAGGCCGCGGCGATGGAACAGGGTGTTGCCCGCGGCCGGATCGACGTGGAATCCCGGACGCAGCCACTCCAGGCCGTAGCCGGTGGTCGCGGCGGGGGTGGTGACGACCTGATCGACCGCCTGCGTCTGGTTCACAACGACGTTCTGCATCGTCGTGACCGGCTGATACGTGGTGACGCATTGATCCTGCATCACGGTTTCGGTGACCGGCCGCCGCACGACTTGCTGGACCTGCTGCATGTGCGTTTCCCAGACCGGCCGCTGCACCGTGTACCGCTGCTCCTGCATCTGGGTTTCTTCCACCCAGCGGACCACGTCGTACGACTGCTCCTGATAGCTCGTCTCGAACACCGGCCGACGGACCGTGTAGCGTTGCTCGCGGGTGCTGGTCTCCGTGACCGGCCGGCCGACGGTGTATCGCCGCTCGCGCATGCTGGTTTCGATCACGGGCCGCTGCACCGTGATCTGCCGCTCGTGGAGCACGGTCTCGTACTCCAGCCGATACGCGGTGACCGGCTGCTGCTCGTAAATCGTCTTGCAGAC
>JAHWKS010000355.1 GCA_019347795.1 Planctomycetota bacterium
CAGCCGCGGCGCAGGCGATCTCTTCGTGCAGGTTGTTGGGCGTACAGATATCGACCACGTCGATGTCGTCGCGCTTGAGCAGTTCCTTCCAATCGGTCTCGACCGACTCGTAGCCCCAGGTGTCGGCGAAGGCCTGCGCCTTGTCCTTGTTCCGGGCGCACACCGCCTTAAGGACCGGACGATGCTCCAACTCAAAGAAATTGTTGACCTTGCGATACGCGTTCGAGTGCGCCCGGCCCATAAAGCCGTAGCCGATCATGCCGAGGTTGAGGGGTTTGGTCATGTGAATGTCCTTAGGCTTCGCAGTGAAATGACGCCGTAGCGCCCCAATCCAGGAACGTTAGTCCCACCAAACTTGAATTAAAGTCATGCCGTCTTCCCACGACCCGACCGATCGGCTCACCTCCTTGGGATCGGTCATAGAAGCATGAGAGAGAGCCGAAGGTCTCGGTGCTCGAGCAACGTCGCAAGCACCTTTTCGCCGTCGAGAGCATTCCGCTGAGTTCGCCGCAGTAACTCGAACTGGATCTCTTGCGTCGTTGCGTCGCGAAGGGATTTGTCCGGATTGAACTCATGAGCGGTCATGACATCCGCCGAAATCGGAACAAATAAAGCGGAACAAATAAAGCGCCTCGATCACTTCCACCCATGCGCCTTGCGGACGGCGACCATGGCGCCGAGGATCTCGTTCCAGGTTTCCGGCTTCATCATCGTCTCGTTGGGGAACATGCAGCCGTCCCAGCAGACGTGCTGCGGCTTGTAGCCTGCCTTGGCGCCGAGGTCGTCGCGGAGCCAGTAGCCGGCGCGCTTGGGAATGTCGAGCTTGCCGCCGGGGTCGTTCGGCAGGCAGTGCCGGCCGGTCTTGTCGTGCGAGCCGGAGCCGAACACCGTGGCGTCGTTCTGCGCGACGTGGAAGTCGATCGTCCAGGGGCGCAGGGCGTCGGTAAGTTGCTGGTACGCCTCGTCGAATTTCTGCTCGTCGTCCCAACCGAAGTTTTGCGGCAACAGGGCGTCCTCGGGGGCGTTGTAACCCATCAGGTACAACAGGGTGTGGGCCATGTCGGCCTGGAAGCCGACGGTTTTGGGGCGATCCACTCGCTCCAGCAGATCAATCATCTTCCGCCAACTGTGCATGCCGCCCCAGCAGATTTCGCCTTCCGCCGCGAGTTTCTCACCGTGCTCGTCGGCGATTTCGGCCGCCTTGCGGAAGGTTTCGGCGATTCGCTTTTGATTTCCTTCCGGATCGTTGGTCCAGTCCGCCGCACCGCAGGCGGAATCGATCCGCACGACGCCGTAAGGCCGCACGCCCAGCTCCCGCAGCTTCTTGGCGATGCGGCACCCTTTGCGAACCTGCGTGAGGAATTTTTCCTGGTCCTCGCCGCTTCCCATGGCCGGGCCGCCGCCGGTGGGAGGCCAGACCGGCGCCACGACTGAGCCGATCACCAGATTCCGCTTCTGCACCTTCTCGGCCAGTTCCTTCAATTCGTCGTCGTTGGCGTCGATGTCCACGTGCGGGGCGAAGAGGAACAGGTCCACGCCGTCGAACTTCACGCCGTCCACATCGGCCGCGGCCGTGAGGTCGAGCATCGCGTCGAGCTCAATTGCCGGCTCCGAGCCTTCGCCTTTGCCCACCACGCCGGGCCAGGCTGCGTTGTGAAGTTTGGGAAACGTGTTGGTGTGGTTCATGGTGAGTCATCCTTTGTTCAGGTATCATTCATTGTAAAAACCCAAGCCGACTGCTTGCGGTCGCGGCAATTGCCTCTCCCCTCAACGCGTTCAAAACCAGAGTTCCAAATCCCATTCATATACCAAGCAGCCTTGCTCGAGGTGGCGCTGAACGTAACGGTAGGCGTTCTCAAAGGCTCGCGGGTCGCTCTTTGACTTCATATCGCAGCCCTTCGTCCAGGGTCGTTTTTCGGTGAAGCCGTTCTCGCGGAGTTTTTTCGTCGCCGCGGATTTCAATCGACCGACGCCTTTGCGTATTTTCAGTCTGCCGAACTGCGCAAGCAAGTGAATGTGCGAATGGCCGACCGACATGATCGCGGGCGTGATCGGCATCTCAGCGACTTCTTCAACGACCGCATCTTGCACGATCTGCATTTGCGGCCGGCGCAGCCGCACGGGATCTTCCGTCTCGCGTTGTGCGACCATGA
Organism: Planctomycetota bacterium; assembly: GCA_019347795.1. Lineage (GTDB taxonomy): Bacteria > Planctomycetota > Planctomycetia > Pirellulales > Pirellulaceae > JAHWKS01. The sequence continues at coordinate 2,154 of JAHWKS010000355.1, forward strand.
ACTTCGTAGCGTGCTTTGTTCGATCGTAAATCTCCTCACCGGCCTTGGCGTATCGCGCCGGCGGCGAAATGTAGACTCGTTTCCGCCAGGTGCAGTAGCCGCGTGGATCGCCGGGGAGCCATGTGCCGTAAGTCGTCCAGGTCGTGAGCCACCATTTGGAGAACATGGAAGACGTCATGGTCGACCGGCACTTGGGCTTAGGCGTCGAAGGACGCGACCGCGACGACAAGTCGTCGGCTTGGGTTTACTTCCTCTTATAATCTCCGACGCTCGGGAGCTTGTCGTGCACGTCGGGGCCAAAGTATCGCAATCCCACGAGCGGCTCGCTGCCGGTGTTCTCGATCTCCACGCCCCGGGCGGCGGCTTCGTGGGTGATGAACACTTCGTCCTCGGTCTCCTGGCCGAAGCGGATCATCGCCGGCGTTTGCAGGTTCAGCCGGCCCATCCGGCCTTTGCCCTGCACGGTAATCCAGCCGCTGGCGCCGGCGTCTCGGATCGTGCACCTAGCGCCGGGCTCCAGCGTCAGCTCTCTCGCGCTGAAGAGCTGATCGCCATTCACGCGGCCGTAGACGATCCACTTATCGACCCAGCCTTGTCCTTGATCGGCGACGATCGGCTCCAGGTAGTTGCTCTCCTTGAAGTGCGTATCGACGTTCTTCTCCCAATCGAGCATGCCGATGATGAAGTCCAGATCCTGATGCTTCTCCGGCGGCACGTCCTTCACCAAGAGCGACCACGGCACGTAGCGCCCTTCGACAATGTTCTGGAACATGCCGAACACGTCGCTCCCCCATTGCGGCTCGTAGGTGCAGAGCGAGCCGGGGGCGTGCAGCACGCCGGGCGGAATGAGCCATCCCGTGCCGCGCCGGAGACGGAAGGCGCGGGACAAATCGAGGATGCCGTTCTCCCCCTTGTCCCAGTTCTCCAGGCAGCGGCGGACATCGTCCTTGGTCGTGCCCGGCTCCAGGCCCATGAAGGTGTAGCAGAAGTTGTTATCGACGTTGTTGTACTGCGGCGGGAAGTAGTAGCTCTCGGGCTTTCCTTCCTGCCCGGTGAGCTTGGCGTCCTCAAACGACTGGTGCATGTGATGGGGGATCGGCCCCATATTGTCGAAGAACTTCGAATAGACAGGCCACTTCTGATATTTGCCGAACATCGTCTTGCCGATGAGCCGCGCGCCTGTCTCGCTCACTGCATCTTTCAGTAGGAACTGCCGCCCCTCGAACGAGCAGAAGCTCAAGCCTTCATGCCAGACGCGGCCCTCGTTGGCGGCTTCCGTGGTGCTGGCGAACCACCGCTCATCGATGCCTCCGCGATTGGCGCCGTAGGCGTACAGGTCGCTGGGGAACAACTTTAATCGCCGCCCGGGATGGAGAAAACTTCGCGGCACCCACGTGGGCGTCAGTCGCAACAAACCCTCGCCTGCGTCGAGGGCGCGGTCCAGAATTTTGCCGACGCTATCGCCTTTCACAACGTTCGGATCGGTCATATCTTCTGCCTTCGAGAATCGCTTCAGGGGAAACCGTCTAGGTTGTATTCCGTTTCGCCCGCACTGACAAGCAAGCGACTGGAAAAACGCGGCGCGAGCGCCTAAACTCGGGGCGACTCGTCTTCGGAGACCGATGCATGGCCGGCAAAACGTGGGTGCTGACGGATGTGGCGGAGAATGTCTACACGCCGGAGCTGTCGATCTTCGACTCCGACGTGGGCGGCGCCGTCCGCGGGTACTCCGTCGCCAAGCGCACGCTCCGCGGCGGCCTGAGCGAAGGCGTCGATGAGGTGCTCGTCAGGAACGGCGACTTCTCCTTCGCGGTGCTGCCGACCCGCGGCATGGGGATCTGGAAAGCATGGCTGGGCGATTGGGAAATCGGTTGGCGCTCGCCGGTCCGCGGCCCGGTGCATCCGCAGTTCGTACCGCTCTCCGAACCGAGCGGGCTGGGCTGGCTCGACGGCTTCGATGAGCTGCTCGTGCGCTGCGGGCTGGAGAGCAACGGGGCGCCGGACTTCGACGATGATGAGCGGCTCGTGTATCCGCTGCACGGCCAAATCGCCAATCGCCCCGCACAGCGGGTGGAGCTGCAGATCGACGGCGACCGCGGCGAAATTCGCCTGGTGGGCGTGGTGGAAGAGTCCCGCTTTCTGTTCAAGGGGCTGCGTATGACGAGCACCATCACCACTCGCGTGGGCGAAACGTCCTTCACCGTCCGCGACGAGGTGGAGAATCTCTCGTCGCGCGAGGCCGAGGCGCAGCTTCTCTACCACATCAACTTCGGCGCACCGCTCTTGGAAGCGGGCGCGCAGGCGATCGTTCCCGCGAAAATCGTCGCCCCGAAAGACACGCGGGCGGCCGAAGGTATCGACTCCTGGAATGTCTACGGCGCCGAGGAGGCCGGCTTCGCGGAGCAAGTTTACTTCTTTGACCTGCACGCCGATGCCGACCAGAACTCCCGCGTGCTGTTAAAGAATGCGGCCGGCACGCGCGGCGTGAGCCTCGGGTTCAACAAGCAGCAGTCGCCGCACTTCATCCTTTGGAAGAACACCGGCGCCATGCAGGACGGCTACGTCACGGGACTGGAGCCGTCCACCAACTTCCCGCATCGTCGCACTTTCGAGGGGAAGCACGGCCGCGTCGTGAAGCTGCCCTCCGGCGGCAAAGCCGTGTTCGAAGTGCAACTGAGTGCGCACGGCGACGCACGCTCCGTCGAGCAAGCCGAGGCCGCGATCCGCGAGCTGCAAGGAGGCGCCGAACCGGAGGTCCTCCGATCCCCTCGCCCCGGCTGGTCGCCGGAGTGAGCGGTCACGGCGGTTCCGCGGCCGCGTCGGCCTCGACTTCCATTTCCATGTCCGCCGGCGTTTCGGCCTCGCCCTCGCGAGCGTCTTGAATAACGCCGTAGTCGCCGGTGATCTCTCCTTCGACGGCGCCCTCTACTTTCACAACTTGGGCGCCTTCAACACGAATGTCGCCTCTCACGATGGCGTCCGGCTTGATGTGGAGCACCTGGCCGTAGAAGTCGATGTCGCCGTCCACCTCGCCGCTGATCTCCGCCACCTGGCTCATAATGGCGATGTCGGCATTCACCTCGCCGTTGATCTTCACCACCTGCCCGGTGTAGACGGTCGGCTCATCCACGGGCCCCGGCACGACGAGTACTTGTCCCGTTTGCCGCCGATAGCCGCGGGCGACGAAATCCTGCGCAAACGAGTCCACCTGACTCCATCCCCACCACCCCAGATAGGCCGCCCCTCCGCAACACGCCGCCAGACACGTCAACAAAAACAAAGCGCATCCGACGGCGATTTTGCCCCCGGAGGACAGGCCCGGCTTTGCGGCAGGCGGCAGCGGCTTTTTAGCTTCGCTCATGAAAATCGACCGTAATGTTTGGTGGCGGGGCTGTAGTATATTCGCTCCTCTCGCAATTTTCTTTCCGCGGAAGAGACGCTCCCCTGCCGCGTTTGGACCGCCTGCGCCAGGAAGGCGGTTACCCTGCTTGGCACTTCCAAGGCCGACTCTTTTCTCCCTTCGGCTCATCGGGCATACTTGAGACCCCCGTTTTGCCCCTGTTCCTTCTCGTCCATTTCTCTCCATGTCGGAAGCACTTTCCAAGGTCGACGCCGACCGGCAACTGATCATTGACGCCCGCGAGCGCGGCGCCCTGGCGACGTTGGGCGCGTACGCGAAGCTCTCGGGACCGGGCTGGCTGCAAAGCGCGATCACACTGGGCGGCGGATCGCTGGCCAGCAGTCTCTACCTCGGCGTGCTGGCCGGGACGACGATGCTTTGGCTGCAGCCGCTGGCGATGATCCTCGGCATCATCATGCTCAGCGCCATCGCCTACGTCACGCTCTCCACGGGGGAGCGGCCCTTCCGGGCGATCAACGCGCACGTCAATCCCGTGCTGGGGTGGTCGTGGCTTTTGGCTTCGCTGATGGCGAATATGGTCTGGGCGCTGCCGCAGTATTCGCTCTTTTACGGCGTGCTCGAACAAAACCTGCTGCCGAATGTGCTCGGCCGCGGCGGCGCCTTGGATGGAGATGCCGGAAAGTGGATCGTCTCCGGCGCGGTGCTGCTGATCTCGACCGCCGTGGTATGGAGTTACGGGAGCGGCGGCTGGGGGATTCGCATCTACGAGTTCCTGCTGAAGTTGGTGGTGGGTCTGATCGTGATCTGCTTCTTCGGCGTGGTGATCCGGATGCACATGCGCGGCGCCATCGACTGGA
>JAHWKS010000356.1 GCA_019347795.1 Planctomycetota bacterium
GCTTCCCGCGGCGGACGTGGCGGAAGCGGGATTCGCCATCAATGAAAACTACTCGCGGCGGATCGCGGCGGTCGCCGGCGACCTGATCCGCTTCGAGGGCGGCGGCCAGTTCTTCCGCCCCGATCTCGCGCCGCTGTTTCCCGGCGACGTGCTCAAGCAACCGGACCTGGCCCGAACGTACCGCGCCGTCGCCGAGCACGGGACCGACTGGTTCTACGGCGGGCCGCTGGCCGAGAAGATCGCGGCGTGGATGGCCGAGAACGGCGGCATCATGACGGCCGAAGATTTCGCCAAGTACCGTCCGCGAAAACGAGAACCGGTGGTGAGCGACTACCGCGGCTACACGGTCGTCGGCTTTCCTCCGCCCTCCAGCGGCGGGGTGCACGTGGCGCAGATCCTCAACATGCTGGAGCGCTTCGAGCTGAAGAAGCTCCATGAGAACGACCCGGCGAAGTTCATCCACGTCGCCGCCGAGGCGATGAAGCTGGCGTTTGCTGACCGGGCGTTTTGGCTGGGCGACCCCGACTTCGCCGACGTGCCGCGGGGGCTGATCGCGGAGCAATACGCCGACGGACTGGCGGAGCGGATCAATCTTTCGCGCACGACGCCGGTGAAGAAGCACAGCCTTCCGCCGCAGCACGAGACGGATGTCTTTCGCCACACCACGCACATCGCCGCCGCCGACGCCGCGGGGAATTGGGTGGCGATCACCGCCACGGTCAACACGACCTTCGGCTCGAAGGTGATCGTGCCCGGCACGGGCGTGGTGCTGAATAACGAGATGGACGACTTCGCCATCATGCCGGGCGTGCCCAACGCCTTTGGCCTGCTGGGCGCCGAGGCGAACGCGGTGGCGCCGGGGAAGCGGCCGCTCTCGAGCATGAGCCCCACGATCGTGCTGCACGGCGACCGGCCGGTGATGACGGTCGGCGCCGCGGGCGGGCCGAAGATCATCACGCAGGCGGTGCTGGCGATCGTCAACCATCTCGACCTGGAGATGAGCCTCTACGACGCCGTGGCGGCGCCGCGGTTCCACCATCAGTGGTCGCCCGACGAGTTGGTGGTCGAGCGCACATTCGACGACGGCTTGATCCGCCGTCTCCGCGCCTTCGGCCACAAAGTGCGGAAGGAAGGCGCCATGGGCGTCACCCAGGCGATCGCGGCCGGCGAGGACGGCAAGTTCACCGGCGTCCATGATCCCCGCGTCCCCGGCAAAGCCGCGGGATTCTGAAGGCGCGTCTTTATCGCTATCCAGGAGCGGCTGGAATAGTTCTGCAGAGGGCCATCTGGGCGGGTCGGCAAGGCGACGGACGAGCAGCCGGGGCAAATCGCCTCAGGAAGGCCCCTGACGGCCCGTCAGACGCGACGACGTGCTCTGCCGCACCTCCCATAGCCCGATTAGTGTACATGCGTATATATAGCGTCCTGGGCGACTCTGTGGCATGCAACCCGATGAGGGGGCAATCTCGACTCACGGGTTCTCCGTCCAGCGGATCAGGTCCCACACCAGGCCGGCGTCGTCCGGATGGGGGACGTACAACGGCTGGCTCCAGTCGTGCCAGTGATACGTCACGCCTGAGTCTGGACGGATCGTCGGCTTCGGGTCGTAGTGCATGTCCTCCTCGGCGGCCAGGAACGACGGCATGTAGGGGATGGGGTTTGGGTCGTCGAGGTTCTCCTCAAAGTCCTCGAGGAAGTCATTCCACTCATTGGGACGATTCGCCCAGGTCTCCCGCCCGTCCAGACTAAGTTCCTCGCACGCGACGCAGCCGGTCATCACGAAGCCGTTATCCTCGTCCTCCTCAACCACCTGGAATGTTTCCCAGGCGATCACCATGCCGGCAATCGTCGCCTTCGCATTGTCCGCGCGAAAACCGTCCGCGACGATCGCCGCGGGAAGCTGGATTCGCTCGTCCGCCGGCTGATCGTAGAGCGGCGGCAGATCCGGCGCCGCCAGCGCGACGTTGGTTCCGGTGACGCGAAGATCCGCGTCAAGCCAACTATTCCTATCGATAATCACGGTCCCGCGAATCGTCGCGGAGTTCTGCAAATACAAGGGACCGTCGGAGCGAAAGACGCCCAGGGGATTCTCCTCATCCGCCTCCAGGGTGACGCCGCTTAAAACGTAGCCGTACTCCGACTGAATACGGGGAATCTGATATACTTCCCCGCCGGGATAAAGCCGATAGCCCGTGGGCGAACCGGGGTGCAACACCGGCGCCGCGCCTCCCGGCGGCGAGTCGATCACATCCAGATTTAGCTCGCTCGTCATCAGCGACAACATGGGGCTTTTCATCTGGCTCTTCGGCAGATGCACCGGGCCGCTGAACGGGCGATGGTCGCCGAGGCCCTGTTGTCGCATGGCCTCCAGATCGGCCAGATACCGTTTGAATCCGCGATTGTTCTGAAGGTTGTTCTCGCAGAAGTTCACGCTTCCACCGAAATTGACCGGTCCCTCGATCCGCACGGGGTATCTGACCTCGTTTTCCTGATCGGCCCATTGATAGAGCGTGTAATTATCATCTCGCAGCGACTTCCAGGCGGCAGGTTCGTCCGGCATCGCGCGGCGCACGAGCTGCACGACTGTTTCCACCGTGTGCTCCGACCGCACGCTGGGGTTGCTGGGATCAATGGCGTAGCCGGTGGAGGTGATCGTCAGGCGGAAGGGATACTCGGCGTAGTCGGGGTCGCCGGCGGTGAGGGACGCATCGCCGGTGGCGTACGTCGCCTGATACGAAAGACCGTCTCCCAGTCCGCCGCTGAGCGCGAGGTCCGCGCCTCCGGCTTCCGCCCAATCGGCGTCATGCAAGCGGCGCAGCGCCGCCGCCATGCCGGCCAAAGCCGCCTGCCGGGCGCCGCCGCGGCGGTCGAAATTCTCCTGAATCTCCAGCGACGCCACGTGCGTCCGCGTCATCGCGTAGAAGACCGCGAGCGTCACGCCGAGCAATCCCAGCACCAGCACCACCGCCACGCCCCGGCGGCGACGGAAGGAATGAGTTCTGCGCGTCATTTTGTCAGCCCGTAGTAAATCGCCGCCGAACCGAAGAAGGTCAAAGCGGTTTCCGCGTCCGCTCTGGCCTCCTGGCTTGTGACGAGTTGAAGCTCGATGCGGCACCACGTCTGGCGAAGCCCCACGTCGCCGCCGTGAATGCTCTGCGCCCACGGCATGTCGCTCCAGGCGATGTCGCCGTTGCGGTAGTCGCTCAATTCCTCATCCGATGGCCGAAGCGTCACGTCGAACCGCACCGCGCCGCGGCTTTCGTCGCCGGCCGCGGCGGTTCGCAGCAGATCGGTAAGCTGCGTCTTCGTCGTCGTATCTCGCGAGATCAAGGCGGCAATCTCCGTCCGCCACGCCGCGAGGTCCGCAGGGGAGGGGACGGTGCGCTGGTCGCCCGGCGCGGTGATCTCCAGCAGCCGGTTGGAATTTGCGGGATCGGGCGCGAAAATCACAAGCTCCGAGTATCGCGGCAGCCCGGCGGGATCGGCCGGATTGGCGCTTCGCCACACGACCAGCGTGTCCGGGAACAGGTCGTCGTCAACCAATGTGGGGACAGTAAAGAACCCCGGGAACGTTTCATTGGCGTGAGCCGCCAGGCATGCCCGTTGAATGCGATCCAGCGCCACCCGCGCATGCTGCACCGCCTCGCCGCGTCCGCGACTGTATTGGCTTCCGGTGTTCACCGCCATCGCCAGGGCCCCGACCGCCGTGGCGATCATCGCCATCACCGCCGACGCCAGGAGCATCTCGATCAGCGACATCCCGCGCCGCGCGGAGGGCCATCGTCTGCGTCGGGAACTCGCGAGGTTAGATCGCGGCATCGCCATTACGGATTCGTTCACGGTGCGGAGGGAAGGTACGCCAACGTGCGGCGACGGCGCGCGATCTCGCGGAACTGGCCGTCGGCCGTCTCGCGGCTGATGACGACCTCGACGGCCCGATAGTCGCTCGTCTGCCCCGCGGCAAGGCGGGCCGAGAGATCGTCGGGGTCGAGATAATAGACCTCGACGCTCCGCCGCCAGCCATTCAACGAGCCGCTCGGGGCGCGAAAGCCGGGGGGCCGCAGTCCCCCGTCGTCATCCTCCGACCCCAGCGGCTGCCCCCAGCGATCCTGCGGCGGCTGTGCGGCGAATCCGTCGTAGTCGCCGTTGTCGTTGTAGCGGGATCGTCCGGCGCCCTGCGCTTCCCAGGCGCTGGGCCCCAGCGGAAAGGCGCGCGGATCGCCGCCGGGCTGGATGTACATGGCGCCGGCGACTTCGTCCAGAAGCTGCTCGGCCATCCCCACTGCGACCGTCTGCTCCAGGGCCTGATCGGCGGCGTTCAGCGAGGTTTCGATGGTGAGCAGGATCGCCGCCCCGGCCAGCGCGGTGAGCGAGAGGGCGACCATCGCCTCGATCAGCGTGAAGGCCGGGCGGGAACCGGTGGCTGGACGAACGACCGCGGCCATGCAACAACCCATCGGAGAAAAGAAAACGCGGCGGGGTCCCCTCAAGCTCCCAGCTATCCCCGCCGCGCGTTTTGACCTACGCCCCTCCCCAAGGCGCGGGTGCATAGGAACCCTACGTCACCCCCCGCCCCAGTCAAGCAAGCGCACCCGCACACCATTGCGTTGGCCGCCGGCCTGCTCGCTTCGCGGTTTCGCGCGCGGGTCACTACCCCCAATCCAGCCCGAAATCCAGACTCACCGCCCCATGCGTCAGCGCCCCGACGCTTATCCGATCCACGCCGGATTCCGCGATTGCGCGCACCGTATCGAGATTGACGCCCCCGGAAGCCTCCAACTCCACCGCGGGATTCACCGCATCGCGACGCGCCACCGCATGTCGCAACTCGTCGGACGTCATGTTGTCGAGAAGCACGATGTGCGGCGCCGCCGGCAGCAGGGCCTCCAGTTGCTCCAGCGCATCGACCTCGACTTCGAAGATCATCTGGTCGAACTTCCGCTCATCCTGCAGCATCTCGCGCACGAAGCGGCGGGCCTGCTCCAGCGCGGCCTCCGGCGTGTCGGCCAGTTTGCCCTGGGCGAGGTGATTGTCTTTGATCAGCACCGCATCGAACAAGCCGGTGCGATGATTGCACCCGCCCCCGCAGCGGACCGCATATTTCTCCAGCCGCCGCCAGCCGGGCGTCGTCTTGCGCGTATCGTAAATGCGGGCCGCGGTCCCGGCGATGGCTTCTACGTATCGCCGCGTCAAGGAGGCGACTCCCGAAAGCCGGCCGAGCAAGTTGAGCAGCGTGCGTTCCCCAGTGAGCAGATCGCGGGTGGCGCCGGCGAGCACGCCGACGCAGTCACCGGGCTGCACCGCGGCCCCATCTTCGACGTGCGGAGTCCAGGTCGCATCGAGCTGCATCTCATCCACGGCGGTTTCGATCGCCCGCAATCCGGCGACGACTCCGGCCTGCCGCGCCACCACCTTCGCCCGGCCCGCGGCGCCTTGCGGGGCGAGGGCCAGCGTCGTCCAGTCGTAGAGCCGCTCCAAGTCCTCGCGCACCGCCAGGCGAACAATCTGCCGGCAGTCGTCGTCAGTGTGCGCGTTCCAGTCGTGCTGCGTGAAGTCGATGTTCATGAGGCGCCCTCCTCCGCCTTGGTCGTTAACGCCGGCTCGCGCGGCGACATCCGCTTGAGGAAGATCTCGGCCAGCGACTGGCAGCCGGTCGCTTCCCGCAGTTCGTCGAGCGTGCCTTCGCCCGCCAGCCGGCCGCGGTGCAGCAGGCCGAAGCGGTCGCACAGCCGTTCCGCCTCGTCGAGCCGGTGCGTGGTGACGATGACCGCCTTGTTCTCGCCGCGGAGGCGGTTGATGTACTCGAACATCTCCTGGCTCCCCAGCACGTCCAGTCCGCGGGTCGGCTCGTCGAGGAGCATGATCGGCGGATTGTGAATCATCGCCCGGGCGAGATTCACCCGCTGCCGCTGTCCCGTGCTGAGCCCGCCGCACCGCCGATCGAGAAAGTCCGCCAGGTCGAGGGCCTCGGTCACGCGAACCAGTTCCTGCCGCGCGGCGGAAGGCGCCACGCCGTAAATGTCGGCGAAGAACAGCAGGAGTTCCCGCGCGGTGAGCCATTGGTACAGTCCCGCGGTGGCGGAGACGAAGCCGATGCGGCGCTTGACCTCATCCGGCGCCACGCTGGTGCGGAAGCCCGCCACCTCGGCCCAGCCCGCATCCGGCCGAAGCAGGCCCAGGATCATCCGCAATGTGGTCGTCTTGCCGGCGCCGTTGGGCCCCAGCAGTCCGTAAACCTCGCCCCCCGCGACGCGAAACGTGAGCCGATCGACGGCGGTGATCTCGTCACTTCCGGAAGAGAATCGCTTCGTCAGTTCGTGGACGGTGATCATCGACAGGCAGGTTGAGATGAGCGGTGG
>JAHWKS010000357.1 GCA_019347795.1 Planctomycetota bacterium
CGCTTCTCCTTCGTCCGTTGGTGCAGCCGTCGCTCCATCGGCTTTGCCGCCGCCAAACCGCGACGGTAGGCGTCCCAGGCTTGCAGATACGCCTCCCACAGCTCTTGCAGCCGCCGCACCCCGGCCAGCCCCTTCGGCTTCTCCTGCTTCCGCTTGGGTTCTGGGCCATCTTCGAGCTTGCCCCCGGGGCCATCTTCGAGCTTGCCCCCTGCTTCGAGCTGCCGCTCGTCCTCGCGGCGCTCGGCGTCGTATCCCTCCTGTATTAGCTGCTTCGCCTTCTTGGCCGTGACTTTCCGGCCAGCCTTCGCCAGCTCGATGCAGCGTTCACGAGCGCGGCGGATCGGCCGGCCCAGGCCAGCCAAGTCGTACATGGCCGTCGGATGGAATTGGCAAATAATTTGGCAATCAAGCTCACCAAAGACCTCGAAAGCCCGCATCCGTTGTCGGGCGGCTTCACGGGTCAGCTTGCACTCTTCCTTGACCCACTTGCCCCACAAGCCGTCCCCGTGGTTGGCCAGTTTCTCGTGGGCTGCGGTGAATTCCCGCCCCTGGTCGATTACCCCTTGGGCGGTCAGCTTCCATAGGTTGTCTGATATTTCGCGAATTCGTTTCGCATGGTCGGGCAACCCAAATCGGTCAAAGGTTATGCTGCGATTGCGTGCCATCGTTCGTCTCCTTGTGCGCGGGAAGAGAATTGCGCAACGCGGCGTCGCGCATCGGAGGCCGAAAAGAGAGCCTCCCTATTCTTCAGCGTGAAACGAGATGAGATGTTACAGCGCGCGACGCGGTTTGTTGCGGGAGCGCACTTCGGGGGCGGATTGTTACAGCCCGAAGCCCACGCGGTAGCGTCGCGACGGCTGGCGGACTAGAATCACCGGAATGGTTTCTCGACGCTAGACCAAAAGGGGTGGCCAATGATTAGATTCGCCTGCCCTCACTGCGGTAAAGCCCTCAACGTGAAAGACGAATTGGCGGGGCGTCGCGGGAAGTGCTCCAAGTGCGGCGAGCGAATCCAAGTGCCGTCGGCTTCGGAATCTCCTGCCCCCGCGCAGTCGCCGGCACCACCCGCGCCCCATCCCGCGCCTCCTCGATCCCAAGTCATACCCGCGCCGCAGCCGTCGCATCCGCCAGCCCCTGTCCATCCTGAGCCTGTTTCGCCTCCCTATGGCTCGTCGCCCGTCGCAATTCAAGTGAATGTGGATCAGTCGAAGGCGGCACACAGTCTTGGTATCGCTTCGCTGGTGTTGGGAGTTCTGGCGTTCTTCGTCTGCTGGATGCCGTTCATCGGGCTTGGGTTCGGCGGCCTCGGCCTTTTGCTGGGAGTGGGCGGGCTGGTCCTTGCGATCACGCGCAAAGGGTCGGGAATTGGATTCTCCATCGCCGGGACCGCCGTTAGCTCCGTGGCCACGGTGGTTGGGATTGTTTTCATGACGGGGCTGTTCGGGATGTTTTCGGCCATCGACGAGGCGGCAAACCGGCCGCCAACGGTCGCCACCCCGGTCGGTGTTGCTTCAGCAGACGACAACGGCGGCGAAGAACTAGCCGCGGCGTCGCCCCCGGCGGGCGCCTCCGGAGAGCCTGGCGAGGCGCCCAGCGATGCCAGCAGTGCAGTGCCGCCCCCTGCCGAAGCCAAAGAACCCGCATGGCCTATCGCCGATCAGGCGCAACAACTCGGCAACGTCCAGGTCGCAATCACGAGCGTCACCATTGGCAACGTGCCCGTTCGACAGGTGTTTCTCGACAGCGACACCGAGTCAGAAAAGGAATTGCTTTTGATCCGGCTGACCGTCACGAACATAAGCGAGCGAAAGAAGATCGACTACCGCGGATGGATGAGCAGTTATGCATCGCTTTTGGACGTTGATGCAGAGCTTACGGATGATGTGGACAACCGATACCGAATGGTGAATTTCGGATCGACAGCTACCATCAAAGATACTGAGACCAATACGTCCCTCTATCCTGGCAAGTCGATCAACGACGCAGTCGTCTTTGAACTGCCAATCGAAGGCGTCGAGTACCTGCGCCTCAAGTTGGCGGCGAAGGGCTGCGGCGAAGAGGGCGAATTCCGCTTTCAGATTCCGCCGGCTATGATCCAACAGCGATAAGCGGCGAATTGTGGGCGCGAACCGCTTAGATAACGGAGTGTCTCTTGATTGAATCACTTCGCAAGGAGGGCAGTTTTCCATGAGCATTGGCAAGCGAGTTTCGGACACGATCGAAAAGATGAAGCAGGGTGACGCCGAAAGCGCCCTCTTTCAGATCTGCGCAGCCATCGACACTACTGCGAAAGCCGAGTTTGCGCAGCCGAAGGCTCGCAAGAAGGATTACAAGGATTTCATCCATCGGAGCCTCGGGCTGATCACCGAGATTGGATTCGGCCCGCGGATTTTGAATATCAATCTCGGATACGCCCACCCGGAAATAAAAGCCAATGCGGACGGGTGTGTCTCAATTCAGGATGTCATCTACCACGCAATTCGGTGCGGGTTTTATCACGACAGCAGCTTGCCTTCGAATCTGCATTTTGAGGATGAGGCGGCAATTCGTGTTAGCAAGGAAGGCGATTTGTTCCTGCCGTCAACGCTTGTATGGGGGCTAATGTGGGCCGTAGTCGTCGCCCCCGTTAACTCTGGCGAAAGGGCGGCCCACGAAGTGTTTCTGACCCATTTGGGCGCGCCGCTTCCGTTGAGCAAGTTGTGGGGGCGACGTGCCGAACTTCTATGGCTGTTCGAAGCGACCCGGGAAGCGGCCCGCCTGCATGGAGAGGCGCAACGGATGCTGGCTGCTACTACGCCATAACCTCCACCGGCTCCGGGGCCTCCTCGCGGTCCAACACCTCCCTCACCTCGGCCAAATACGCCGCGGCAACGATCGCGTGCTCTACCGCCTCCGCCTCGCCCGCCGCATGGAGCAGGCGGACGGCGGTCATTGCCATCGCGTGGGCGTGGTCGAGGGCTTGGCGGGCGTGGGTGATTTCGGGCGTGGTCATGGTTGGGCCTCCTCGTCGCATTCTCCCTCGAATTCCGCGCGGACGAGTTCCAGCGCGAGGTCCCGCAAAAAATCACCCACTTGCGGATAACGGGACGCCCATCTGCCATCCATCCGGACAAGCGTCCGCATCCGCAAGAGGTCCTCAAGGTGCATGTCGCCGAGTATTTGCAACAACTCGTTGCCCTCTCTTTCAGGGTCTTCCGCGTCGGCTGGGCCGCTCCAGCATTCGACGAGCCTGTCGAGCCGTCGTTTCAGGGTTGCGTCAGATGTCATCGTTCGTTCTCCGTTGGTGGAAGGGGGTAAGGGTTAGATACCGTCTCGCTCCAGCTCCGCCGCCGCCCGCTCGATATCCCGCTGGCGCCGCCGGGGCGTGCGGATTTCGACCGGCTCGCCGGCCGCCCGGGCGGTCGTGGCCTCGATGAATCGCTCTATCGCTTCCTTGGATGTTCGTCGCTGCCCGCCGATGAGCGCGCTTTCCAGCTTCACGCCCCGCACGCCGTAGAGCGCCCATCGCCAAACAGTTGTCACGTTCGGCGACGTAGGGAAGTGCCCGACGGCCTCTTTGATTGACAGCAGCTCTTCGCTTTGCGTGTCGATGCTCATGGCGTCCTCCGGTTTGCAAGTGGATGGGGGTAATTGCCAGCGTCTGCAAACCTAGTTTCGGGTCGAGCGCGCAAGACGAAAAAAGCCCCCGCACGGGATGCACGGGGGCTGGTATCTGCAAGTGAACTGCAAGCCGGTCTAGCCGACTTCGCGGGCCACGCGGGCGGCTAGATCGTGGTCGCGGGCAGCGTAGACCTGGGTCACGTCGGCCTTGCTGTGCCCCAGCGCCACCTGGGCGGCCTCAAGCCCGAACTGCTTGCGGACCAGCGTGCCCGCCGTGTGCCGCAGCCGGTTGGGCGACCAATGCACCGAGTTGTTCCAGGCCCGCAGTTCCTCCTGCTGCTTTGGGGCCAGCCGCTTCTGGCGCTCTTCGTGGGTTTCGTCCGGCAGCAGCGCCAGCGGCGGGGGCGGCGGGAACGCGCGCTCGCAGGCGTACCAGATCGCCGAGCGGTAGCCGTCCACGCTGTAGCGCTTGGACCGTGCCGAGCGGTAGGGGCGGAAGCAGTAACGTTCGGGTTCCGTCTTGAGGAGGTGCGGGGCCAAGATCGCCTGCGCCTTCGGGCCGATGAAGATCACCCGCTCCCGTCCCTGGTGTTCGGTCTTGTGGCTTTCCGGCCGGTAGGCCCACACGTCGCCGCTCCGGTCCACGTCGCAGGGGCGGAGTATGCAAACCTCGCCCGGCCGCATGCCGGTGAGCCGTTGCAGGCGAACCATGTCGGCCGGGGTGGGGTGCATGTGCTTGAGCGTGGCGTCAACCGTCGCATCCGCCACGGGTTGGATCGGGGCCGTGTCGTGGGCCTCGGTCTTGCCCTCCTTCAGCCCGTCCACCGCGGCCAGCGCCTGGTGGATGCTGGGCGGCAGCATCTCCTCGGCGGCGGCCCAGCGGAACATGCGGCGGATGCGGGAGACGTTCTTGTTGATGTACCCCCGCGAATTGCCCGCGTCCACCATCGCCTGCCGAACCGTCTTCAAAGCCTTGGGGCCGAACTGGATGGCGGGCGTGGGGCCGTAGAGCCGCTTGAGGTGCTTGAGGGCGGCTTTGATGCAGGCGCATTCGTCCGTCTGGCGCCCGTTCTTGATGTAGAACCGTTTGGCGAACCGCCAGTAAGCGGCGCACAACTCCATCACCGTCAGGTCGGTGGCCGGAACGACGGGCTGCCGGTGGTTCGCTTCCCACTCGGCAATGATGCGGCGGTATTCGGCGCGGCTCTCCTTGGTGCCGTACTTGCCGAGGTAGATGGACCGCCCGCTGATTTTGACAAACGCTTGCCCGGTGGCATGGCGGCGGTAAGAGGGGGCGCGGTTAACAAGACGCGGCATGGGTGAACTCCTTGTGGCGAGGGCCAAGGGGGTAGGCTACCCCTTTGGCTCTACTTTCGGGTTCACCGCTGAAGCCGCAGCCGAACGCCCGGCCGCTGTTGTAACTCCCTAATCGGGCAACGGGTTACGGGAAGTGCGGGAAAGAGGACTCGAACCTCCACGACCTTAACGGTCACTAGGCCCTCAACCTAGCGCGTCTGCCAATTCCGCCATTCCCGCGCGAATCGACTTTAATCTTTTCGCTAGTTAAGTTTAGGTGAATCGAGGCGGGCGTCAAGCGGTCGCGATTACGGGCGGCGGCGGGTGGCCATTTCTCGCGGCACCTCGATGCGGCGAAGCTCGCCTCCGGCGCCGCCGACCACGAGGGATTCGCCGTCGGGAGCGGCGGTTAACGAATAGGCCCAGCCGGAGAGGGCGGGAATGTCGGCGATGATTTCCGCCGTCGCCGCATCGACGATCCGCACATCGCCGTCGCGGCAAGCGACGGCGATTCGCCCGCCGGAAAGCCATGTAACCGATAGCGGCTCGCTCGGCAGCCGCGCAAATCGGACCAGCCGGCCGATCGTGGGCTGCCAGAGACGAAGCGTCTGGTCTGCGCCGACGGACGCGATCGTCGGCAACCCGACTCCGTCCGGGCGGACGGCGAGGTCGTGGATCGGCGCGGTGTGGTTGTCGAGCGCGCGGATGAGTTCGCCCGTCGCCGCGTTCCACACGCGCAGGCTTTGATCGGCCGAGGCCGTGACGATCTCTGCGTCCCCCGGCAGAAAGACGACGGCGCGCAATCCGCGGGAATGGCCTTCGAGCATCACCGAAGAGCTGTCAACGAGGTTCGTAATCCGCGCGGTTCCGTCCCAGGAGGCGGTGGCCAGGGCGGCGCCGTCGCTCCGCCACGCGACACCGTAGACGAGGTCATCGTGATGCGTGAGCCGCAACAGTTGCTCGCCTCCGGGCCAGGAGACGACTTCGATCTCGCCCGACTCTCCCGGGCTTCCTCCGGCGATCGCCAGCAGGGCGCCGTCGGGAGAAAAACGCAAATCGTGGACGTGGGCGAGCTTTGCCCCCAGCCGACGCAGCGGCTTCAAGTCCGGCCATGAGCGTTCTTCCACGCCCGCCTGCGAGCCGACGACGGCCGATCCGTCCGGCGCAAATGCGATGGCGGTGATCGGCGGGGACGCATTCGCGGCGTCCGCGGCCAGCGCGATCAGAAGAAATACCGCGGTGCGGCGAAGATATGGTTTCGACGGCGACATGGTTCGCTCAAGCCAGCAGTTCTTCGATCGGCTCCCCGTCGCGATTGATCTCGATAGGGCGGCCGTCGGCGGTGGCGAGCGTGCGATGCGGATCGATCCCCAGCAGCGTGTAAACCGTGCAAGCCAGGTCGGCGGGGGTGACCGGCCGATCGTGCGGACTTTCGCCGGTGGCGTCGCTGGCGC
>JAHWKS010000358.1 GCA_019347795.1 Planctomycetota bacterium
CCGCGACGCCGAGAAGCTGATGCTGGCCCGGCTTGAATGGTACGAGCAGAACGGGGTGGAGCTGCACATCGGCGACCGGGCGGCCAGGATCGACCGGCAGGCGAAGGTCGTACACTCGGACCGCGGTGTGACGATCGGTTACGACGCGGTCGTGCTGGCCACCGGCTCGTACCCGTTCGTGCCGCCGGTGGACGGCGTGAAGAAGCGGGGCGTGTTCGTCTATCGCACCATCGAAGACCTGGAGCGGATCATCGAGCACGGCAAGGAAGCGAAGAGTTGTGCGGTCATCGGCGGCGGCCTCTTGGGCCTCGAGGCGGCGAAGGCGGCGTATGACCTGGGCTTGCAGACGCACGTGGTCGAGTTCGCTCCGCGACTCATGCCGCGGCAGGTGGATGACGCCGGTTCGCGGATCCTCGCGGGGAAAATCGAACGGCTGGGCGTCCATGTTCACCTCAACAAGTCCACGCAGGAGATCGCCGGGGAGGCGAGCGTGTCCGGACTCGTCTTCAACGACGGCGGCCGGCTTGACGTGGACATGGTGATCTTCTCGGCCGGCATCCGTGCTCGCGACGAATTGGCCCGCGAGTGCGGACTGGAGGTCGGCCAGCGCGGCGGGATCGTGGTGAACGACCAGCTTCAGACTTCCGACCCGGAGATTTACGCCGTCGGCGAAGTGGCCTTGCACGGCGGGCTGATTTACGGCTTGGTGGCGCCCGGCTACGAGATGGCGGTGATCGTCGCAAAGAATCTGACGGGCGGCGAGGCGAGCTTCGCGGGGACCGACCTCTCCACGAAGCTCAAGCTGATGGGCGTGGACGTGGCGAGCTTCGGCGAGTACGAAATCGGACCCGAGCGGGCCACGCCGCTGGTGTACGAGGATCCGATCGGCGGCGTATACAAGAAGCTGCTGTTCGACCACGAAGGAAAGCGGCTGCTGGGCGGCATCCTCGTCGGCGACGCTTCGGACTACGGGGCTCTGTTCGCCTTGTGGAAGAGCGGCGAGACGCTTCCGTGTTCGCCCGGCGAGCTGATCGGCGGGTCCAGCGGCGGCGCGGCTGCGGCCTTAGGGGTCGCTGACGGCATGAGCGACGCCGCACAGGTCTGCTCCTGCAACAACGTCACCAAAGGCGCCATCTGCTCGGCAATTCAGGACAAGAAGCTCGACTCACTTGCGGATGTAAAATCCTGCACGAAGGCAGGGACCGGCTGCGGCGGCTGTTTGCCGCTGGTGACCGACATCTTCAAGGCCGAGATGAAAAAGGCGGGCGTCGCGCTCAACAACCACCTCTGCGAACACTTCGCCTACTCGCGGCAGGAGCTGTTCGAAATCGTCAAGATCAAGGAGCTCAAGTCGTTCGACCAGCTCCTGGCTGCATATGGAAAAGGCGCTGGGTGCGAAGTGTGTAAACCCGCGGTGGCGTCCATCCTGGCCTCGCTCTGGAATGAGAACATCGTTGGCCGGGAGCATCAGACGCTGCAGGATACGAACGACCGGTTCCTGGCGAACATGCAGCGCGGCGGCTTGTACAGCGTCGTGCCGCGCGTGCCCGGCGGCGAGATCACGCCCGACAAGCTCATGGCCCTAGGACGCGTCGCGAAAAAGTACGGCCTGTACACGAAGATCACCGGCGGCCAGCGGGTCGATCTGTTCGGGGCGCAGGTCCATCAGCTTCCCGACATCTGGGAGGAGCTGATCGAGGCCGGCTTCGAGAGCGGCCATGCCTACGGCAAGGCGGTCCGCACCGTGAAGAGTTGCGTGGGAACCACGTGGTGCCGGTACGGCGTGCAGGACTCAGTCGGCTTCGCGATCCGCATCGAGCAGCGATATCGCGGCATCCGCGCTCCGCACAAGATCAAACTGGCGGTGAGCGGCTGCGTCCGCGAGTGCGCCGAGGCCCAGTGCAAAGACGTGGGACTGGTGGCCACCGAGAACGGCTACAACCTCTACGTCTGCGGCAACGGCGGCGCCAAGCCCCGCCACGCCGACCTGCTGGCGGCCGACATCGATGAGGAAAGAGCGGTGCGGTACATCGACCGCTTCCTGATGTACTACATCATGACGGCCGACAAGCTGACGCGCACTTCGGTGTGGCTGGAGAAGATGGACGGCGGCCTGGCGCGCCTCAAGCAGGTGATCCTCGACGATAAGCTCGGCATCGGCGACGAGCTGGAGCGGCGGATGCAGTTCCTGGTGGACACCTACCAGTGCGAGTGGAAGGCGGTGGTGGACGATCCTGAAAAACGCCGCTGGTTCCGCCAGTTCGCCAACACCGACGACACCGAGTCCTGCATCGAGCTGGTGGATGAGCGCGGCCAGCGCCGTCCCGCCGACTGGCCCAAAGACGCCTCGCCCCCGTTGCAGATCCGAGCCCAAAGTGGGTCACTCGCTCCGCGAGTGACCAACGGCTCGCGAAGCGAGCCGCGGAAAGAGAACAGTCGCCCCTCGAAAAACTGGGTCCACGTCGGCCGCGTGTCCGACTTCCCCAAAGACGGCGGCGCCACGGTCAAGTACGGCAAGACGCAGATCGCTGTGTTCAACTTCGCCGGCCGCGGCGAGTGGTACGCCTGCCAGAACATGTGCCCGCACAAGAACGCCTTCGTCCTCTCCCGCGGCATCGTGGGCACGGCCGTCGACGAGCCGAAGGTAGCCTGCCCGCTCCACAAGAAGCCGTACTCGCTGAAGACCGGCCAGTGCCTCTCCGGCGAAGACTACTCGCTCAAGGTCTTCCCCGTGAAGATCGAAGGGGACGACGTCTACCTCGAGCTTCCCCCGCAGTCGCAACTCGACGCCCTCCTGGCGACCGACCTCCACTGCATCCGCGACTGCAGCGCCCGGGAAAGCGAAGAACTCGCCTGCGCCGCGGGGTGACGCAATGGGATTTCGTTTCGTGGATTAACGTCCACGATCAGAGGACGTCCGCCTCCTTTTCCACGATCAGAATTTCTTCCTGGTCGAGCTCCCGCTTTAATTGTTCCTCAACTGAAAACACGATCAGCCGGACGCCGGCGCCACGCAACGCGGTAAGGGCCTCCTCGGAAACGACAAACGTTCGATTAGGCAGGGCAACGCCCGGAGAATGACGCTGCAGCAAAGCCCAAGCCTTCGCATCGTCCGCCTCGGCCACTTGAATGACTACTTTCATGAAAACCCTCAACGATTGAAGCCTTCAACAGGTTTTACCACAGGGCGCTCCGTTAGGCGACAAATCACGGCGCTCCACTTTACTGCATCCGCCACTGCACCGCACACGAAGCCGAAGAGTTCGCCTGCCGCGCATAAACGCTCGGCGAAGCGGGTCAACCGCTCCACCAGTCGAAGTCGGTTTGTCGCCCGTTGTAGAAGAAGTCGAATCCGCCCGCGTCAGCAATCGACAGAAGGCCGTCGACGCAGCTTCTTTCAAGCTCCTCGCGTTCCTCGATGTTAACAAACGGTTGTCGATCCGTCGTCTCGACGGAAACGAGCTGGCAGATAAATGTCCGTTTCCGTTCGCGGAGCTTCTCCCATTCCTCCTCAAGAATTCGCCGAAGCTCCAGATTCACTTCGCCGGTCGAATCGGGCTTTTCACCCCGCAGTTCCCACGCGCCGCCAATCTTGGAGGTGTCGCGAAAGCATTTCCCCGCGCACCTCGGCCCGCATCTGCTCGACATAAGCGACGTGCGCTGGCCCTGTGGTCCAGACAACATCGGAATCTCTCATTTCGGCGAGAGGGAATCGTCGCATCCACAAATCGAGATCAAGTCGTTCGTGGATCATCCGCCAACCTCCGGCGCAGGGAAGTTATCTCAATCCATTGCGTCGATCAGGGGGATCGATCGTATTCCCCATTCTGGACGATGGTGCGTCTACTTGCTGCTTTCGATCAGCTCCAACCGAAGGCCCAGCGCTTTGGCGAGGGTCTCGATGTTGGACAGCGTGGCGTCGCCGCCGGCCTCGATCTCCCGGATTGTTTTCTGATTGGGAACGCCGGCCAGCTTCGCCAGCGCGTACCACGTCAGCCCCCGCGCCTCGCGAGCCGCGCGAATCTGGGCGGCCACTCCCGCCGCCGGCCGCCGCTTGGCGGTGCGCTTGGGAGGAAAGTCCTTCTCGGCCGCCGCGCGAATCTCCGCATGCCGCCGCCGCTCCTCCTCGGTCAAACGGCGGTTAATGTGCTGCAATTGCTGTTTCTTGTTGGCCATCTGTCTCGGCGCGCCCGGCATTTGGCTACACCCACTCCAGGCCGGTTTTCTCGCGGATGCGGTCTTCGAAGCCGCCCAGGAGGCCGCCGATCACGTCCCATTTGTGCGGGCGGCGGATTTCGATGTCCCCGTGCTCGTTCACCCGCACCACGGTGTCGTCCTCCACCCCCGACTTCTCGAGTTGCTCCGGGCTGAACTCTTCGTCGGTGAGGATTTCCTTGAGCGTCCGGCCGGTCATTTCCACGAATTTCATAAACGCGCTCTGCGGGTGAGGAACACGAATCGCAAGTCGATAAGATCCCTGCTGTCGCATCATAACACAGCAGGCGGCGTTCGTCTCGGGACGCCGCCGTTGTATAGTGGAAGGCGGGAGGGGAATGTGGACTCGCTCTTTGAGCCGCTGGAGAATTTTCGAGGCGTGGCGCGGTTGTTTCCGCTCCCGAATCTCGTGCTGTTTCCGCACGCCGCGGCGCCGCTGCACATTTTCGAGCCGCGATATCGGGCGATGGTTGAAGAGGCGCTCTCCGGCGATGAACTGATCGCCATGGCGCGCCTGCGGCCGGGTTGGGAGGCGAACTACGAAGGCCGTCCGCCGATCGCTTCGATCGTGTGCGTGGGACGCATTCTCACGCACGCCCGGCTTCCCAGCGGGCGGTTCAACCTCCTGCTGGCCGGCGTGCAGCGGGGGGCGATCGTCCAGGAGTTGCCGCCGAGCAAGCTGTTTCGCGAGGCGAAGGCGAAGCTGCTGGATGACGTGTATGAGGAAGCGGGGGCCGAGCGGCACTCGCGGCTTCGCGAGAAGTTGCGCGAGGCGGTTCATCGTCACTTGCCGGCGTCTCCGACGGCCCGGCAGCAACTCGAGCAATTGATGGCCCGGCCGCTGCCGCTGGGAACGCTGGCAGATGTGCTTGCACACGCCGTGCCGTGGCCGGTGGAGATCAAGCAACAGCTCTTGGAGGAGTTGGACGTTGACCGGCGAGCCGCACTGCTCTTGGAGCGGCTGCAAGAGGACGAGCCGCCCGGAGCGCCGGTGTGGCCCTACCCGCCCAACTTCAGCGATAATTGACGGCGGCGTTCACGCGAACGCCTCGATCACGGAGGAGCGCCCCTCGACGATCTTGATCGGGGGGCCCGAGGCGGTGATGAAGGCGGAGACGATCTCGCTCCAGGGGCGGTTGGCCTTGAACTGCTCGGCGAGGAACTCCTCGAGCGTGGCGGCGGCCAGCAAGGCGCGGTCCTCGCTGCGGCGGTACATGATCGCATCCCGCCATCTTTCGCCAGCCAGAGTCGTCATCTTCCCGGATTGCAGCCAAAACGCGACATAAAACGGTCTCCGCGTGGCGAATTGGCAACATTCCCGCGGCCGCCGCACGAACGCTGCCGCGGCGCAACTCGCGTCCAGGCCGTCAGTAGCACAGCGCCTCCCGCTTCTGCTGGCGTCGGCGCCGGGATTGCATCTGTTCCAGGCGCCTGGTTCTACACTTGAACAGTCCTGCGATGCCGCACGTCGAAGAAATCAATGAGCCCGACCAATTGGAGAGCCACCGCCTGCGGTGGAGCGCTCTCTTGGCGCGCACGCGGGGCGGATCGTTCTTCCAGTCGCTGGAGTGGCTGCAGGCGTGCTGGCGATGGTTCGGCGAAGGACAAAAGCTGCGAGTGCTGATCGTATCCAGCGGCGGTGAAACGATCGGCATCGTTCCGCTCACCGTTCGGAGGGAACGAACTCGCATTGGAACGGTGCGGGTGCTGACGTATCCGCTGCATGATTGGGGCGCCTACTACGGACCGATCGGTTATCAGCCGGCGGCCGCGCTCACGGCCGCCATGCTCCACGTCCGCGGGACGCGCCGCGATTGGGATCTGCTCGACCTGCGGTGGATCGATCCGGAAACCGACCGCGGGCGATCGCACTCGGCGATGGAGCTCGCCGGCTTTGCCGCTCGCCAAAGCGTGTGGGACAGGACGTGCATTGTCCCGTTGCCGGCGTCGTGGGAGGAGTATTTCTCAGGCTTGTCGAGCAAAACGCGGAGCAATATCCGCCGCGCCGAAAAACGGCTCGCGGCGTGCGGCGCCGTGGCGATGGAGCGCTACCGTCCTCTCGGCAGCGCCCACGGCGACGACGACCCGCGATGGAACTTGTACGAAGAGTGCGTCAATCTCGCCCGCCGAAG
>JAHWKS010000359.1 GCA_019347795.1 Planctomycetota bacterium
CTCTTCCGATCTAAGCCGATGAACGTCTCCTGGACCACGTCTTCGCTGGGCGCTCGGCTCCCCAATCGGCTTTCCACGAACGCCAGCAGACGGCCTTCATAGCGGGCGATCAGATCGTTCCAGGCGGTGGAGTCCCCTTGCCGGATGCGGGCGATCAACAGGTTGTCGGCTTCGGTGGCGCCGGCCATGCAACGGGAGGGCGTTGGGCGACATAGTAGTAGGCACACTCCGTGTGCCGTTCATATTCGCGAACGAAGTTCGCGGACGGCACACGGAGTGTTCCTACTACCTTGGCAGAGCGAAAGCTGACTTAGATCCAGGGGATCGTACGGACCGCGAAGTAAACCACGGCCGCGAGGGCCAGTATCACGGTTGCCGCGCCCAAACGCAAGCGGCGGGTGTAGAAGCCGCGGGTAGCGTTGTCCGCGCGGAGATAACCCAGCAGCACGGCCAGCAGGATGAACACGGCGCCGCCGATCAACCCGGTTCGCACGAGCCGGCTGAGCGTGAGGGCCTCTTTCCAGTCGGCCTCGGCCTGGCGGCGGAAAGCTTCGTCGAACTCAAGCAGCGCATGCGCCTGGTGCATGGGGCCGAAGGAGAACTCCGGCCGCTCCTCAAATGTCTCGACCGGCGCCACGTTGTAATGGAGATAGCGCGTGGCGCCCGCGGCGCCGAGGTGGCGGTTCACGTAGTCGTCCGTCGCTTGCCGCACCGCCTCCTCGAGCTGACGCCGAGCCTCGCCGAGGCTGTAGTGCGGGCCGGAGGTGACGGCGATGCGGTCAATCTCGCCCTCCTTCGCCGGCGGCGCCTCAACCCATTCCGGACGATTCTCGGGATAGACGACGCGCGGCGCCTCGAGCGCGTCTTCGCCGGCGGCCGGCGCTGCCGCTTCCTCGTCAGCCGGGCTATCGGCCAAGGCGCGGGCGGCCATCGACAGCGGCACGGCCATCAACACCAGGAACAACCACGTGGGCAAAGTTATAGTCCGGTCGTTCATCGCAAGTACCTCCTAAGCGCGAGCGGCCGCCGCGCGGGCCTGCTTCGGGTCGATCCACGGGGCCGACAACTGAACGCTGATCGCAATCACCGCCGCCAGCATCAACCCCAGCGGCTGGGGGAAAGTCCAAATCAAGTGCAACACCCACGCCCACAGGGCGCACGCCGCCACCGCCCACACGCTCACGCGCGTGCTGCGGAGCGGGTCGGCCTGACGCCACCATCGCAGGGCGACCATCAGGCCGCCGAAGTACACCAGGAATCCGGCGAACTGCACGCCGCCGTCGGCCGCGTGCATGTTGCGGGCGATCATGTCCGGCGCCAGCGGCCGCTGCGTAAGCTGATCGAGCTGTGGCTCGACGAACAGCATCTTGAACGCCAGGAACGAGGCGGCGCCTAGTCCCAATCCCAGAACCAGCAACAGGAACCGGCGGATCATCGGGTCGCCCTCATCCGCCTCCCAGAACTTCGCGGCCGACAATACGATCCACGCCCCGGCCACGGCCGTCAGCGCGAACCAGGTGAAGAACGACCAGGAGGCGATCGAGCCGTCCAGCGAGACGCCGGCCGCCAGCAGCATCACCAGCGACAAGACGCCCACGGCGATCGCCGCCATCAGCAGCGAGCCGGTCAATTCGGCGAGCCGCTCGCCCGGCGCCTTCCGGGACAACCGGCGCCGCGTCTCGTGGCGCCACTCCTCCTGACTCAATCGCCGCCCGCGAGCTCGCTGCTGTTGAGCGGCCGCGTGCATCGCGGCGGGCGTGGCGAACGGCGAAGAAGTCGGCGCCCGCGTTGGTCCCTCGCTCACCAGCGCCCGAATGCCGAAGTACACCAGGAATACCGCGGCCGCCACCAGCGCGACCGGAATCAGCCAATGCGCATTGATCAGCAAGACCAGCACGGCGACCACGATCAGCAGCACCTTGACCGGCGTGCTAAGGCGCGAGTTGCCCCACCAGTTGCGAGCGCCGGTCCAGCCGCGCTGCACCGCAGGCGGACGATTGGGACGATTAGCCAGCGATTGCGTCGCCGCCGGCCGCGATGGCTTGTAGGGGGACGCAGGCTTCGGCCGCGGGGGCACCGCGCCGGGCTTTTCATGGATGGGGCCGAACGACATCTCGTCGTCGGCCACCAACTCCTCCGAGATAAACAACGTCCGCGAGCCTTCCAGGCCCGGCTTGGACGGAGCATCGTCGATGACCAGCACGTCCTCGCGCGGCGTCCTGGGATCGCGCTCCTCAGGAACAAGGAACTCCGGCCCCGGACTGGAATCCTCGACGATTGGGCGTCGAGCGATCGCGGCCAAATCGCCGCCGGCCAGCGCTTCCTCAAGAACCGACAGCATCTCTCCCGCGCTGCTGAAGCGATCGTCGGGGTCCTTCTCCAGCGCGCAAGCGATTACTGAGCGGAACGGCTGCTCGACCGCCGAGAGATCCGGCTCGGCGGTGAGGTGCTTCATGATGATCTCCTGGCTGCTCTCGCCGTCGAACGGTACCCGGCCGGTGAGCAGCTCGAACAGCACGATGCCCAGGGCGTAAACGTCGATCTCTTTCCCGTAGCAGCCCTTGCCGATCTCCGGCGCCATGTAGTGCAGCGTGCCGACGCTCTCGGTCTGGCCGCTGCGGCGGCTGCAAGAGATGAACTTCGACAGGCCGTAGTCGCCGATCTTCACGGCCCCGTCGTCGTTGAAAATGTTGCCGGGCTTCAGGTCGCGATGGACGATGCCGTTCTCGTGCAGGTACGCCACGCCGGCGGCGATCCCGCGGAACCATACCATCGCCTCCTCGCGCGGCAGGCCGTCGGGATGCTGGTTGAGCACCTCATTGAGCGTCTCGCCGGGGACGTACTCCATCACCACCCACGACTCGCCTTCGCCGTCGGTGCGGATGTCGTAGAGGTCCAGCAGGTTGGCGTGCTTGAGGTTCAGGCAGTGCCGCACGCCGCGAAGCTCGATGTCCAGGTGGCGCTGAATCCGCTTGAGCGCGACTTCCTTGCCGGCGTCGCTGAGGGCGAAGTAAACCTCGCCGAAGCCGCCGATGCCGATGCCGCGCTTGATGGTGTACCCCTCCAGAGGTCGCGAGCCGCTGGGATAGACGAACTTCATGACTCGTCCTCGTGGCGCCGGCGCGTCGGGAGCGTCGCGGCGCGTTTCGGGGCCGCGCCTCTCGATGGCCAAGGTGGCAGTCTCATCATTCATAGTTTCTGCTGCCTTTCGCGGGAAAGCCGACGCCGGCTTTCCCTACCCGTCATGTTATGGTACGCCAGCCCCAGACTAAAGTTAAATCTCTGCGATCTCCGCCTCCAAATGATAAGGCCGGAAAACTCGGCAAGCGGGGCGCGAAATCCGCCAGAATTCCGCTAAACTTCCTCCAAGGTAACAGAAAACGTCTCTCCCACGATTCGCGAGTCGCTTTGCAGCCGGCTTTGCCCGTCACACAGCCGGCCGTCGATTTCCACCTGCTGCATCGTTCGGCACCACAGCTCGTCTCCCTGCCGGAACAGCACCAGCTCATTAGGCCAGTCCCGGCACACCACGTGGTTGCGGATGTGCGGCCCGAGGACGCACGACTCGGCCATCAGCAGCACCGCGTCGCTGTACGGCTGCGATCGATGCCGGCTGAGGAAATCCAGCCTTGCGGTAGCGCTCAGGGGATGCGGCTGCGAGAAACG
This sequence comes from Planctomycetota bacterium, assembly GCA_019347795.1. Classification (GTDB taxonomy): domain Bacteria; phylum Planctomycetota; class Planctomycetia; order Pirellulales; family Pirellulaceae; genus JAHWKS01. The sequence continues at coordinate 3,667 of JAHWKS010000359.1, forward strand.
GAGCCGCACGCCGTCTCCCAGCACCACCTCGGCGCCGTCGGAGAGTAGCGTGCAGTCGTGAATTCTCCGGCCGCCGACCCGCACCGGACCGAGCGGCTCGAGGGTGTACGTTTCCCCCCGGCGATGAATTACGGCATGGCGACGATGCAGATCGCCGCGAATCGCCACATCGACGCGGTTGGGCCCCGAGACATTCTCGGGCGAGGCCTGGCCGATGACGAGCTCGTCCCCCAGGCACACCAGATAACCGCCGACGCCGTCCACCCATAACGCCAACTCGCGGCGGGGAGCGTCGTTCACGAATGATAGCTCGAACTCCCGCTCGGCGCCGCTGGTGTCCGAGGCGGCGGCAGTGCTGGCCTTCTTCACGCTCGGCCCAGCGAGGGCGACCTGGGAATCGCGAGCCGACTGTTCAGGGCGGGGCGACGCCCATTGCCGCGTTTCGCCTAGTTGAGCCGCAGCCGCGGCCTTGCGGGAATCGATCATTTTCCAGGCCCTCCGGCGGGCGTCGAGTGCGAGAGTGTACTCCGGCGCCAGCTCCAACAACTCATCCGCCAGCGATAAGGCACGGCTCCAATCGTCCACGAGCATCGCCCGATGCATTTGCTCGGTCAGTTCGCGACTTCGCCTGCGGGCGGACCGGCAGTTGTTGCGCCGCTCCGCCAGGAAGCCCAAATCGGGACGAAGGGCGACGGCCGACTCCAACTGCGCCTCCGCTTCGACAAAGCGGCCGTTACGGCAATGCTCGCGGGCCGCCTCGACTCGCCGCGCTACCTGCTCCAACGAGCGGAGCTGATCGCCCGACACGCCGCGCCGCTGCAGCGATTCGACGCGCGCCCGCGCGCCAACCGCGCCATCCGCCTCCAGCCGCGACTCCGCCTCCGCGATCGCGCGCTTCACAAGCGCTTGCCGCACCGAGATGAGACGATCGGTCTCGCCCACCAGTTTTTCCGCGGTTTCCAGATCCCGCCAACCGGCGGAAATTTCGCCGCCGGCGAGAAACCGGTGGGCCCGTTCCCCCAGCCGCTCCGCGACCTTCGCGGCAAGGCGGGCGCCGGGCAGATACTGCTCCAGGCGTCCTTCGGCGATGAGCCGGGCGGCCTCATCCAGCCGGCCCTGCCCGAAGGCTTCCTCAGCCTCGCGGAGTTGAAGTCGCCAGCCTTGGAACATGATGCACGCTAAGGTAGTAGGCACACTCCGTGTGCCGTCCGCGGAACTTGTTCGCGAGTAAGAACGGCACACGGAGTGTGCCTACTACATTAAAAAGGGGGCCTCAGGCTCAGGCCCGAAGCCCCCTCGGCTTTAGGGAATCGCGTGGAGAAGCTATTCGACGCCGTCGGGTCCTTCGTCGTCGCCCGTGCGAGTTTTACTCGCGCAGCTTGACGTAGGACTCGTCGCCGGTCTCGCCGAAGTACTTGGACACGCGATCGGTGATGTCCTCATCGCTCGCGGCGTCGTCCTCCAGCGGAATCTCGCCGGCGGCTTGAACCTCGCCCAGGAGCTTCCCTTCGACCTCGATCCGCGTGCGGATGTCTTCGATCAACTCCTTGGTGCGGGCCAGGTGGCTGTTGTCGAAGTTGAAGTCGCTGGCGGTCTTAGCCACCTTCAGCATCTCCAACTCCGCCTCCAGGTTCTCGACGTTCACTTCCAGCTCACGCTTGGCGGCGAGCATCTCTTCGAGACCCTCCCGGGCGGCCCCGAGCTTCTGCTGCCGGATGCCGAGAATCTTCTGATTCTTCTGGAACGTGGCCTCGTTCACCTGGAACCGATCGAAGCGGTTGGCCAGATCGGTCTTCACCTGGTCCTCGGTGTAGCGGCGGCTGGCGTAGTAGAACGCGCTGTCGCCGGTCTCGAGGTCTTTCTTCAGGCGAAGGATGTCGCCGCGGGCCTTGGCCAGCGCCTCTTCCTGACGCTCGACCTGCTGCGCCAGCTTGTCGATCTCCACCTCTTCCTTGGCGATCAGGTGCATGTTGCGCTTGATCTCCGGATCGAGGTCCTTGATCATCTGGCGAGCCCGCTCGATCTGGAATTCGATCGGCACGTTGCTCTTGACGGTGTCCTTCACCCACCCGGCCGAAGTGGCCACGTAGCTGCAGGCATCGCGACCGAAGAACAACCCGAGGAGGAGCACTAACGCTCCGCCCACTAACAATGCTTTCTTCAACATCTCTGGTCTCCTAAAAGAATGGTCGGCGAAAAGGCTTCTCCCGTGCGTCATTCCCTGCACAAATGCCTTGAAACGCGAAAATTGCGAATCGTTCACCCGGTAATTCGACCCCCGGGCGGGATTCTTGGCTCATTTAGAAAAAATTTTGAAGTGCGGCAAGCGGGGCGGACGCGACGCGAATAAAAAGCCTGGTTCTCATTCTGCGACAGTGCGTTTCATTCTGAAACAGGTTGTCCCGCGCCGGCAGCGGAGAAACAATGAATCAGCGTTCCAAAACAGCCGGAAACGGACGAAGGCGCCGGAAATTGCTGATTGGCCCGCCGCTTGCTTCTCACCCTATCACATCCACGATTCGCCAACCCCCGACCCGCATCGGGAGGCGCCATGAATCTACCATCTTCAAACAATCCTGCTAAAACGCCGCTCACGGGTCCAGGTCGCGACGACGCCCTCCTGTGCGACGTAAACTTCTCTGAGCAATCACTTTGCGACCTCGCGGCGTGGATGGAT
>JAHWKS010000360.1 GCA_019347795.1 Planctomycetota bacterium
GCTGGGCGCAGCCGAGCGCCGTCGGCGATCATCTCTATTTTTTCGGCAAGAACGGCGTCACGACGGTCCTGCGCGCGGGAGAGAAGTTCGAATGTCTGGCAACGAATGAGCTGTGGAGCAAAGACGATCCGCCCGGTGCCGATCGCTCTTACGAATACGAACCCCAGGGCCAAACGGACACCCGCCCACGTCAGCCGGCTCAGGAGTACCTCGACCCGATTGTGTACGGCGCGGCCGCCGTGGACGGCGCGTTCTTCGTGCGGCTGGGGACGCACCTCTACCGCATCGGCGACGTACCGTGAGGCAGCACGGAAGGGGTCGGGAATCTTTTTCGGCCAAATGCGGTTGCCACCATGGCGACCTGTCTCGTCCGAAAAAGATTCCCGACCCCGTCCCGCCTAATACGCCGCTCCGGTTTCCGCGGGGCGGTGGCCTTGGCGGAGGGCATCGGCCGACTCGCGGAGGAGTTCGACGGCGCGGCGCACCGCGGATTCATCCACGTCGAGGTGCGTCACCATGCGGACCTGCAAGCCGCCGATCGCCAGGGTCAGCACGCCGCGCTCTTTGAGCGTCGCGACCAGCTCGGGCGCCGACGCCAACTCCGGACTGACGCGGAAGATGACGATGTTCGTATCGACCGCCTCCGGCTCCAGCTTCAGCCCCTCGATCTGCCGCACCGCCTCGGCCAGGATCTGAGAATTCGCATGATCATCGGCCAGCCGGTCGATGTGGTTCTCCAGCGCGTACAGCGCCCCGGCGGCGATGATCCCCGCCTGCCGCATCCCGCCGCCGAAGAGCTTGCGATGCCGGCGGGCCTCCTGGATCAGCTCGCGCGAGCCGGCAAGTCCCGAGCCGACCGGCGCTCCCAATCCCTTCGAGAAGCAGACGCTCACGGTGTCGAAGTGCTGCGACCAGCGATCGGCCGGAATGCCGCTCGCGACCGCGGCATTGAACAGCCGGGCGCCGTCCAGGTGCGTTCGCAAGCCGTTCTCATGGGCCCAGCGGCAGATGCGCTCGACCTCCTCGTACGGCTGAATCTTTCCGGCGCCGCGGTTGTGCGTGTTCTCCAGGCAAACCAGTCGCGTGCGGACGAAGTGCTCGTTGTCGGGACGGATTAATCCCTGGAGCTGCTCCAGCCGCAGGACGCCGAACTCGCCCTGGACCGGCCGAGCGACGGCGCCGCTGAGCTGTGCGAATCCGCCTTGCTCGTAATTGTAGATGTGACAGTTGGCGTCGCAGAGGAGCTCGTCGCCGGGACCGCAGTGCAGCCGCACCGCCGACTGGTTGGTCATCGTCCCGGAGGGCATGAAGATCGCCGCCTCTTTCCCCAGCAGCTCCGCGGTGAGCTGCTGCAGGCGCTCGACGGTCGGATCGACATCGATCACATCATCCCCCACCGGCGCCTCGGCAATGAACTTCCGCATCCCCGGCGTGGGACGTGTGACGGTATCGCTTCGCAGGTCGATCGGTTGCGTCATGACGGTTGTGCAGGCGTGAAGGGAGTGATCCGCGTGACATTATAGGCGAATCGGTTCGCCGCGCGTCAAAGCCGACAATGCAGGCAACCGGGATTTACCGATTGCGGGCTGTTGCGCAGCGACGTTCATGTTCAACAACGGGACGGGCAGGGTCTCCTCCGCCGCGACCAACGCAAGGGTTTGAGATCGCGTAACGCAGGATGGAGAGGATGCCGCGCGAGCGGCGTGTTTTCCTCGTGGCCGGTTGATTCGCGGGGCGGGGGGACTATAAAGAAGGGGCTGGCCTTCCTGCCTTGATTCGCGCGGCGCCACGCCGCAGCCCGCCTCCGCGACGCGTAACCGACGCTAGAAGGGATCACCTTGGCAACTGCACCTGCGCCCCAACCCTCGACTGAGGCCGTCGCTCCCGCTCCGCGTCGCTCCCGGCGTCGCAAGACCGCGCATCTGAAGCTGGTTCCCGAGACGAAGGCCCTCCGCGAAGAGCTGCGCCGCCGCTGCGCCGAGACCGCCGCCCGGCTCGACAAGTCGCAGCCGCTTCCCAAGGACGAGATGGAGCGGGTGGCGCGGGGAATCCTCGAGGACGCCGAGCAGCCCGAGGGATTCGTCGGCTGGACGATGGTGATGCTGGCCGCGGAGTTCTGGCGGGATGCGGTGGCGGCCGTGCCTCCCTCGCGGCGATTGTTCCTCTTGCCGCACTGCCTGAAACACGCGGAAGGCTGCCCCGCGGACTACGACCAGTTCGGCCTGGACTGCAAGCAGTGCGGGGCGTGCAGCATCGCCGACTTTCGCACCGTCGCCGAGGAGATGGGCTACAAGGTGCTGGTGGCGGAAGGCTCGCCGATCGTGCTCAAGATCATCGTCAGCGGGTACGTGGATGCGATCGTCGGCGTGGCGTGCCTGAACGTGCTGGAGAAGGCGATCGACAAGATCCTGCTGGCCGGCATCCCCTGCATGGCCGTGCCGCTGTTGTCGAGCGATTGCCGCAACACGGCGGTGGACGAAGACTGGGTCCACGAGATGATCCACGTCGCCCCCACACAGCCCGCGCCGCAAACGCGGAGTTACGTCCACCTGATGCGAGCCGCCGCCGGCATGTTTGAGCCGGACGAGCTGGATCGCCTGGCGCCCCGGATGCGCGGCGGACCGCGGTTGGCCGAGGCCAACGGTAAAGGCGTCGCGGGGCTGGATCCAATCGCTGCGACCGAGGCCCTCGCTTACGACTTTCTCGCCAAAGGCGGAAAGCACTCGCGGCCGTTCATCACGCTGGCGGTGCATGATGCGCTGACCGGCGCCCACGGCTCACAGCCGAACGGGGCGGAGCATCTGGCGAACATTCCCGACGCGGTGAAGCGGACGGCGATGTCGATCGAGACGTTTCACAAGGCGTCGCTGGTGCACGACGACATCGAAGACGACGACGCCTACCGCTACGGCGATCCGACGCTGCACCGCAAGCACGGGACGGCCACGGCCATCAACGTCGGCGATTACCTGATCGGCATGGGGTACCGCTTGGTGAGCCGCGAGGCGAAGACGCTCGGGCCGGAAGTCGCCAGCGATATCCTCGATTTCCTGGCGGACGCGCATCTCCGGTTGTGTGAAGGCCAAGGCGCCGAGCTTCTTTGGCGCGACGGTCGCGATAAACGACTGACGCCGCTGGATGCGTTGCGGATTTACGCGCTGAAGACGGCGCCGGCCTTCGAGGCGGCGGTGTACTCGGGGCTGCGATTGGCGGGGCCGGTCGAGGAGTATGTCGAGCCGGTGAAGCAGTTCGCCCGCAACCTCGGCGTCGCCTTTCAAATTCTGAACGACCTGAAGGACTGGCAGGGAGACGCCGACAACAAGCTCTCCGCCGGCGGCGACGCCTTGGGCGGCCGGCCGACGGTGCTCCTGGCTTTGGCGCTCGCGGCGCTGCCGGCTGAAAAGCAGGACGAGCTCTTGGGCCTCTTGAGCGACGCTGGGCGCCCGGCGCCCCTGCGGGTCCAGCGCGTCCGCCAGTTGTTTGAAGACGCCGGCGCCTTCGACCAGGCGCATCGACTTGTGGATAAGCACCAGGACCGTGCCGAGCAGATCGCCGACGGGATCCAGCCCGACGAGCTGCGCCGCCTGTTTTACTACCTGATCGACACGGTGCTGGAGCGCCCCGCCGAAGACTCCCCGCCGTCCTCCCCGCTCTTGCCGATCGTGAAGAGCCGCGGCAAGGAGTGATGGAGTAATGGAGTAGTGGAGTGTGGGGGAGAATGGAGTCATGGATCATTGAATAACAAGTAAACGACGGAAGCTCTGGCACTCCGATTATTAAATTCCAAGATTCCTCCAACACTCCATCACTCCAACACTCCATCACTCCATCCCGCCCGCTTCCCTCCCTATGAACCCTCGCCTTGGCCCGTTTCCCGACTTGGAAACGCTCGTCGGTTTGTTTTACGACGAGCCGGAGCGGCTGGGCGATTTTGACGAGGTTCCGGCTTCCGAGTTGCCGCAGCCGTACGCGCGGCTGCTGGACCACGACAAGCACATGACCGTCACGGTCGAGGCGTTTCACGGAAGCCCCGTGGACGTGCAGGTGCTGGAGACGCATGTGACCTCGACGCACTACGCCCGCCGAATCCTTCTCACACGGCAGTCGGACCGCAAGGTCGTCCAGTTCGGCATCGTGCGCCTCAACCTGGCGTGCCTGGACGACGAAGTGCGCCGCGAGATCATCAGCCAGAGCAAACCGCTGGGACGTATTCTGATCGAGCACAACGTGCTGCGGCAGGTGGAGCTGGTGTCGCTGTGGCGGGTCGCCTGCGGGCCGGACTTGCGCGAGTATTTTGGTTCAGGGAGCGAGGCGACATTCGGCCGCACCGCGCTGATCCACTGCAACGGCGAGCCGGCGGTGGAGCTGCTCGAAGTCGTGGCGCCGGCGTAAACGGAAAAAGCACGCTTGCGAGGAGAAATCTGTTACAATCGGGGGCGCCGAGGCCATTCCCTGCTGAACGCACCCCGCCGGCGCCTGCCGCCGCCCGCCCCACACTACCCACCGAGTAAATCGGCCCGAGGTTGGCCCATGAAGGACAACTACGACTGCATCGTCGTCGGCGGAGGACCCGCCGGCTCGACGACGGCCGCTCTATTGGCCATGGCCGGCCACTCCACACTGCTGGTGGAGCGCGACGCGATGCCGCGCTACCACCTGCGCGAGTCGCTCATGCCCGAGACGTACTGGACGCTCCGCCGCCTGGGCGTGTGGAACCAGGTCAAGCGATGCCGCTCGACCCAGCCCGCGGACGTGCAGTTCGTCTTGCGCGACGGCCGCCGCCCGGCGACGAGCGAGCAGGAGCTCGATCTGCGCGAGTGCTGCGTCACCTGGCAGGTGGAGCGAGCGGACCTGGACCGGTTGCTGTTCGACCACGCCGCCTCCCACGGCGCCGAGTGCCGGGACGCAACTCCGGTGCAGGATGTGATCATGGACGGAGATCACGCCGCCGGCGTGCGAATCGCCCGCGGCGCCGGCCCCGTCCGCGACGTGCGTTGCCGCATTCTGGTCGATGCGACCGGCCAGCAGGCGCTCCTGGCGAACCGCTTGGGTCTGCGGGCCGCGAATGAGCATCTCCGCAAAGCAGCGGTGTGGGGATATTACCGCAGCGCCCGCCGCGAGCACGACGAGGACGCCCGCGGCACGGTGATCCTGCACACGGCCGGCCGCGAGTCGTGGTTCTGGCAGATTCCGCTCTCGGAAGACATCACCAGCATCGGCGTGGTGGGGGACAGCGATTACCTGCTCGAAGGGCGGGGGATGCCGGCTGAGGCGTTCGAGGACGAGCTCGTGAAATGTCCCGCCCTGATCCAGCGGCTGATGAATGCGGAGCTGGTGAGCCGCTTCCACGTCGCCCGCGAGTTCGCCTGCACCACGCAGCGCCGCGCGGGCGAGGGGTGGGTGCTGGTCGGCGCCGCGTACGGGTTCCTCGACCCGATCTATTCGCCGGGCGTCTTCTTCGCCATGAAGAGCGGCGAATTGGCCGCCGACGCGATCATCGACGGCTTCCTCAAGAACGATCTCTCGCCCCGGCAGCTTGGCCGGTGGACCGACGAGTACGACGCCTCCGGACAGCTCTTCGACCACGTCGAGCGCTGGGACGATGAGCCGGCGCCCGATAATGCTGCCGGTGAAGTCGCGGAAACCTTGCGACTTCCCAGCAGCGACGCGGAGAGATTTTCATCGGAATAAGCGCCGCGCTCTCGTTCAAGCGAGCGGGCGCCGTCACGCCGGCTGGGCCTGCTTGTTGATCTCCGCGGCGAGGCTGTTGAGCTTTTCGTCGGTCTCCTTCTCCTCGGCCAGCGTCTCCTGGAGAAGCTTCGCGACCTTATCGAGGCCCAGCGATTCGGCCCAGGCGCAGAGCGTGCCGTAGGTGGCGATCTCGTAATGCTCCACCTTCTGGGCGGCGGCGATCATCATCGCGTCCCGCACCTCCGGCTCGGCATCCTCTTCCATGATCTCCTTGCCTTCGGAGATCAGGCCTTCCATGGCGTCGCAATGCTTGGACCGCGGCTTGCGGTCCAGCGCCTCGAAGGCCTTCTCCAGCCGCTCGATTTGCCCCTCGGTCTGCTTCAGGTGCTCCTCAAACGCCTCTTTGAGCTGCTCGTGCGAGGCCTTTTTCGCCATCTGCTTCAGGGCCTTGGTGATCTGCTTTTCGGCGCTGAGCACGTCGCGCATTTCTTCCAACAGGGCGTCTTGAAGGTTTTCGATCGCCATGGCAGGTCTCCCCCTAAGAGTGATGAAGTTGAATGTGTGTGGGAGAGGCATAAGCAATCGGTGGGCCAAGCAAGTGAAAGTGCCGGCGCCGACGAGCAAAGTCGAGGGACGGCGCCGCG
>JAHWKS010000361.1 GCA_019347795.1 Planctomycetota bacterium
TGATAGAGCCGGTCGCCCCGGTCGAAGCCCACATGCGCCGAACAGCCCTCTTCGCGGAGACGCTCGCACTTCTCCACCAGATCCGCAGCCGCCTCCGGTGTGTCGCAGATCGCTTCCGCCTCCTGCTCTGACACCTCAGGCACTTCCAACAGATCAAGGAAGCCGCCGACCAAATCGGAAGCCTCTGCCGAACCAGGATCGAGCGAACGCAGGTACACGCGTCGATACCAGTCGAAGGAAGACCGGAACCGGGCAAGGAACGACGGAGGCAGGCCGACCTCGCAAGCATGTTGTATGTTCTGACACCTTAAGCGCTGCCAGGACATGCACTGGGGTTGTTTCTTCCGGGCCAGCTTCTTGGGCATGTAGTTCGTGATGCGGGTCACCACGTCGCCGAAGGACGCCATCACCTTGAGGTAGCCGCCGTAGTGCCGGTCGCCGAGAATGCGGCAGACGATTTTGCTGTGGACCGGGACCGGCGCGTCGGACTCCAGCGACTTGGCGAGGATCATCGCCGCGAAGTAGCGGGTTGGTGCGTGCTCGACGCACACCAGTCGCTCCACCACGTCCGGCGGGAGCAGAACGGCCTCCGTGGCACCGTCCGCCTCGTTGCTTTTCTTTTGGGTCTCCTCCCCTATCATGCTTTTACCCGTTACTGGCTCTCCCCGCTTGTAACGAACACGGCTCGTCGCAGTCACCGCCGCGACGGGCCTTTTCTAATGCGCTCGTCCGCCGAAAGACCGACATCGGCGTCTTTCCCCACCGCTGCATCGCCATACTCTCCTCGGGCTTCTCCTCAGTCTTGGCGATCATGAGCCTAATCCTTTCAGCAGTTTGGCGATCTTCTCCCGAATCTGTGGATCGGCGGCTGTAATCGCCTTTGCCAGCAGATTGTTGATGCACTGCGTCCATCGCTCCGGCTTCAGTTCCTTGGACCACGCGGCCACGTCGTCAGCGACGCCGTCGATGTCAACGGCGGTGACGAGCGACCGCACCGCCGCGTCTACCAGGGAGCCGATGTCGAGTTGCTGCTCGACGCGTTGGCGGATTTGCGTCGCCAACATTGCTCGGCGTTGCTCTCTGGCGTGGGCGGCGATTTCCCTTTTCGGCGGCACAAGCTTCTTGGCGACGCCGTGCTCTGAGAGCTTCGCCTCCACCCAAGACAAGAAGGCCGGCGTGTCAACGGAGAGTGCGTTAAGCTCGACCCGCCGGCAGCCGACGTAGTGATATTTTGGTTTCCCGCTTTTGGTCTCTCCCACCCTCACCTGGTCGCCTGTGAAGTATTCGTGCTCCAGGTCCGTCAACTTGAGACCACTTGGAAGTGCGTTCTTTCGAGTGAACGTCTCGGTGGCCAGTTCCATATCGAGAGCCTCTTTTAGGTTCAACCCGGCGTCGATCACCTCGATCGCGTAACGGTGAGCGCCGGTGTCAAGGCTCAGCGTGCGGAAGATGTTGTAGCCGTATGGGTCGCTGTCGTGAAAACACAGGACCTTCATCTTGTGGCCGCCTTGCGCCGCGTGGATCAGCGCCTTCGCGGCTCGGGGGGCGTACCCCTCGGCGGCGATGATGGCGCAGTCGTACCTCTCCGCAATCTTGCCGTGTTGGAGCTTCGGCAAGACGCCTTTTTTCTCGAAGTACAAGATCGTGTCGTAGAGGTGCCCCGGAATCTCGTAATCGTCAACGGCCTTGGTGCCGAGCGGGACCTTGCGTCCGGTGTGCGGCTCCAGCAGAAAGCCCCGGGGATCGCGGTGGCGGCCGGGAATCAGCCCGTGTTCTTCCTCCCACGCATCCACAACGTTGTCGAACCATTTTTGGGTGAGGTTATTCGTGTTGTACTCTTGGATGCGTGGCCTTACGGCGTAGTACAGATCGCGATCAGAAAACTCGCACGTTCCGCCTTCCGAAGCGTCATCGACGGCATCCTCCAGCACCAGGCGGATCGCATCTTTCAGGCTGCATTTCGGCCCGCTCTGCCGGCGCTGAAGCTGTCGGCGATACTGCGCTGCCGCGTCTCTTTCCTCTTGCTTCCGGAGCCGGCGGTATTCATTAGTGACCGATTTGAGGCACTTCTCAATCGCGGCGGCCAGCGCGTTGTGTGGATTGATTACGCTCTTGCCACGATCCAGGTAGATGGGAGCGACCGTCGATACGTGCAGCAGGATCACCACCATCGCCTCATCTTCGATCATCTGATGTTCCAGGAGCCCATCCAGAGACCGGACGACGGGCAACTCGATCGACGGGGAGTAGTTGCAGCCAGTGACCACAAGGCGGTCGTACTCCGTCTCCACAAAGGCCGCCTCAACCACGAACGGCAGACCGCGGCTGTCCTTGCCGACCTCCTTCTTGTATTTCATCTCGCTGGGGTCGGCCCCCAACTCCGATACCCTCTCTGCGATATGCCTCTTCCCGATGCAACCTAACTTTTCGGGCTGAGGGGTCTTGCCGTGCTCCTGCATCGACTTGAGCAACTTGCCGACGAGCTCGTCGGAGATGCCTTCCTCCGTCACGAGGTCGGAAAGGTTTGCACGGTGCAGGCGCGTTTCGGACAGCACGGCCTTGACGGCGTCCGACCTCTTGAGGCCGGCGAAATACTCTTTCAGAAACGCCGTCACCTTCTGGTCGGTCCCGTCTTCCTCGTTCTTGGCGATGCACGCAACCAGAAGCCGCTTGAGCGATTCTGGGTCATGCCAGCCCGGCGGCTCTGGATTCGCGGCGGTCCACTTGCCGCACTTGTCGGCCGTCCGCTCCCAGGTGAATTTGGCCCCGCCCTCCACGTTCAGGTGCAGCGTGATGTGGGGGTTCAGGAACGCGTACTTCCGGCAAAAGAGAACAAACCCGAATGGTCCGCGCTCGGCCAGTGTGCAAGGGGCCTCGCCGAGCGAAACCTCGCAAAATGTACTTTTTGGAGTCCCGTCTTCGTTGAGTGTGCAAGGATACTTGCCGTTGCCAGAATGCTCGATTTGTACTTTTTTATGATCCGGCTTCGGAACCTGCTTGAGTGGATCGACTTTAACGGCGATCTCATGGCGGATGCCCCTCGCTTCGTATACTGCCCTGCCTTTGGCTCCGGCCAGAACGTAAGGGATTCCCACAATGCACTTGCCGGCGTTCCCCTGCGCGCCTCGACACGGCGCGCGGAATGCCTCCCGGCTGGAGAACCGCCGGTCGAAGTCGAGCATCCCCTTGACCACCTTCTCCCGGATGCCATCCCCGTTGTCGCGGACGGAAAGAGTCGTGCCGGTGAGTGTCACCCAGATTTCCGGTAAGCGGCCGATTTCCTCACAATGGTCGGCGGCGTTGTCGAGCAGTTCCTTGAGGATCGCACGAGGCCAGAGTGGGCGCCCGTAGCCGATCTGCTTGGTTAGCTCCGTCTCGCTAAGGAATTCCAAACTGCGGCTCAGAGAGAACGCTTCCCGCACTGAAGATTTCGCCCCTGCCCGTTTCTTGACCGCGCCCGTTTGTGCTAGCATTCCGTTTGTCCCCTTTACTTCCGTTGAGACGGCATCCACCGCCGATACACGAAAACCCAGACGTGCCCCGGTTTGCCATCCCCAGGGCCGCGACGCTTCTTGAGCTACCGAGCCTGACGCCCTGCGTAGTACACGTCGCGTGTGGAGACGGCGTACTTGCCGCCCTCGCTCGCGAAATTGCGTGCGGCAGCCAGGTCCGGGTATTCCGGCTCGCGATTTACCGATTCCAAGAAGGATTTGTGGTCATCCGACATTGCGTTGGTCCTAATGCGGCATGAGTGAATCTCACCACCGGCCGCAGCGGCAGGAGCGTGAATCTCATTCCAACCCTTCACCTCGCTGCGCCCTCTCGGCCAACCACCGTTCAAGCGCGGCGACCGTGCCCCCGTGCGACCTGAGTGGACACCGCAGCGGCCACGGCATCGTCTGGCACGTCGTCCGCATAGAGCATTTCCGCGATCCGGTCAGCCGACTCCAACGTCCATGCCTCGTCCGGCGCGGCGTCTGCTAGGCGCTCGGGTGAGTCTCAGCAGGCTGCGAGTCAAGTCGGTCATAAGCTGTTTCCTCTTGTGCGGCTGGTTGTGAGTCATGCCAAGCCGGCCGCTTCGGCAAGGCGGTCGGGTTTACGGTCACTCCTGCTTCGCAACTTGCTCGCTCAACCAGCGCCGCAAATCATCGATTGGGAAAAGCACCACGCCGCCAAGCCGAAAGTGCGGCGGCGCATGAGGCGACTTCAGCCAGGTGCTGAGCGTCCGGTCTGAGACACCCAATGCTTCGGACGCCTCGTTCAGCCGCAGGCTGACGCGGGGGATCGGCTCGACCGGGAGCGGCTTGAGAATGGGGCTACTCACTGGCGCCCTCCTGGCCGCTATCAAGCGGGGGCACCGCTTCGACGTGGGCATCCCCCCTGCCAATTCGTCGCTCCAACTCTCTACGCAGCACGACGGCGCTAGGAGAATTGGGTCCGCCGATCCTTTCGGCCGCCACGAGTGAGCGGATGAGGTCGTCGAGGGAGAGGTCGCAAAGGCTTGTCATGCCGCCAGACTAGCGGCACTGTAGAGAATCGCCTCACGAAAACACGTCCGCCCCACGCAAGGGACGGAGGAAACATAGCGTTTTTCGGGCGAAGTTTTTTTCGCCCCACGTTCGCCCCACGCTAACCCGCCTGATTTTCCACCGTGGCCTTGAGGATGGGGCGCACCGCCTTGACCTGATAGAAGTACTGTGGCTCGCGCGGGCCACGGTCCGCGACCTCTTTCCAGCCGTCGCCTGGCCTTCGATTTTCCCGCCACCGAGCCAGACGGTTTTCCATCGCCTTCTGTTCCTTCCGCTCCAACGAGAGCACCTTCGCGAAATCCCCAGCAGAGAGATAGGCCGCATCCTCTAGCGAGGCGAGGGCGGCCGCTCGATCCTTCGGCGGATTGCCTTCCCACTTGGCAATGCCATTTCGCACCGCATCCGCCGAAAGACGAAACACTCCATCGGGCAAACTCGCGAAGCCCCACCACTCCCCCGTCTCATCATCCTGGATAGCGTGGAAGTCGTCATTCTCCACGTGCATGCGCGCCAGCAGCGAAGTCCAGGCGAGGGTGCGGCGGACATGAACGGTCGCGCCGGGCAGGCGAGCGTAAGGCAAGTTGAATGCCCTCGCGGCCCGCTCGGACAGATCGTACCAGTTTTGGATAGCCGAGCCGATGACGGTCGCCGACACTTCGGTCGGTGGATCTATCGAGTAGAGCGCAAACGTTAGGGCTGAGTCTCCGCCAAAGAACTGATACGTCCAGGGGATCGCGCGCAGGTATATCTCCCGCTCGCTAAAATACCTAAGCCAGAGCGACTCCGGCGGGAACCGCTGGTCGTCCGCAGGCTGATCGCGTAAAGCCACAGCCAGCCTCAATCCCGGCCAGATGTCAGACCACTTCTCAAGATCGCTGAGCACCGCGGTGGCGAGGGGGACGGTGAGGCGATGGTCGGGCATGGAGAGACTCGCTTGCTATAGAGGCCAGGTCGGCGCCGCGACCGCAAGCGAGAAAGGTTGCGGTCGCCGACAAGGCCGCGCCGGTGATCAGCCGGCGGATCGCGTTTATTCTACCTGTCCAGGCGAACACGTCGAGCCAGCGCCACAACCTCCTGGCGGATCGCCTCGGGCAGGTCGGGCCAAGCCTGGACCACCACCAACAGATCGGTGTCGAGAGGGCCATTTTCGGCGGCGATTGCGTCGGATCGTGCAGCGCCCGCTGACAGCAGGAGTCGTAAGCTATTGGCGTGCAAGGAGGTTACGGCGTTTGGTTCGAATCCTGTGCCGCCCACCTGAAGCCTTGCGGGTCAATGACTTGCGAGGCTTTTTTCGTTGCGCAGGGTGGAGCGGGTTTGCGGCCGTCGTTGCGGATTGTCGGGTTCGTCGCCGAAGCGCGTATAGGCCGCGAATGTTCTTGATGCGGGGGAGGGGGATCGGTATCCTATCAACTGCAATTGATGGATGGCTATCCTTTTTCCCGCCTTGGCGCCTCCCTCCGCAATCATGCCCTTTCGGATTTTTGTCCCTTGGCCGCGCTTCCTCGCGTGGATGATTCTTGTCTTCTCGGCGGCGGGCTTTGGCGCGCAGGCGTCGGCCGACGAGCCGCTGCACCGGCGGATCGATGCTTTGATGGATGCGGCCCGCACGGGGCCGGCGCCGGCGGCGAGTGACGATGCGACGTTCCTTCGTCGGCTGCACCTTGATCTGTGGGGGTGCATTCCTGGCGCCGAGGACGTTGCGGCGTTTCTGGAGGACCAGTCGCCGGGGAAGCGCGAGCAGGCGGTCGATCGGCTGTTGGACGATCCGCGCTTCGTGCGGCGGATGACGATCGTCCTCGACCG
>JAHWKS010000362.1 GCA_019347795.1 Planctomycetota bacterium
CGAGGAGCGTTCTCGGCATTCGGCGGCGGCGCTTGAGCGACTTCGGCGGCAGGCGGGGCGAGGGGCTGATCGCTCACCGTCCAGCCGGCGCCGGGAAAGCCGGGGTGGACGTCTTCCTGCTGCTCGGCGACATACGGCGCCGGCGAATCACCGGCCGCGGCGGCGGGATCGGCGCCGGCCAGGAGCGTCAGCGCGATCAGCGAACCGGCAAGCGCCATCCGTGGCGGCTCCTTATGTGCAGCAGCGGCTAATTAGACGTCGTCGCCCGCGATCAGCTCCGCCACGCGGACGCAAAAATTGTCGTTGAGCACCAGCACTTCCCCGCGGGCGATGAGGCGCTCGTTGACGTAGATATCCACGGGATCGCCCGCAAGTTTCTCCAGCGGCACGACGGCGCCTTTCCGCAGCGCGAGTACCTCTTCCAGGTACATGGAAGCCCGCCCCAGCTCGATCTTCAGCTCCAGCTCGACGTCGCGGAGCAGCTCCAACGTCGCCTTATCGGCCGAGGCCGGCGTGCCGCCGAACTCCTGCCAGTGGAACGGAGACGCGCTGGGGGGCGTCGATCGCGAAGGGGCATCGACCGAGGCCAGCGCCTCTTCCGCCTGACGAAGCAGAAACTCGACGTCGTTGGGCGGAAGCTCTAAGTCAGACAGACCTTTCGCCTTGGGACGCGCACTTTCCGCGGTCGCCGCCGCGGCCTCCCCGCGCCCGGCGTTCGCGGACGGCGGAGGCGGCGCGCCGCCCAGACCTTGGGCTTCGCGCAACAGCGCCTCAATCTCGTTCTGGCTGATTTGCTCAGGGTTGTCCGCCATGACGTCCCATGCCGGCCCCGCTGCAGGCATTACTGCTCGACGAGGGTGAAGTCGGTCACCACGATGTCGCGCAGCAGGGGCTTGGTTAAGAGGCGGTTACTTTTCTCCAAAATGCGCCGTTTAATCAACCCCAAATTCGCCTCGGTCAGGTCCGCCACCTCGGCGTTGCGGATCACCACCAGCACCGATTCCCGGATGCGATTGGCCACCGGTTGGTACAGCCCCTCGAACTTGGCCTTATCTTCCTGCCGCACGATGCCGTAAAGCTGAAAGTCGATCCGCAGGTTGACCCCCCGGGCGGGAAGATGCGTGGTGAAGCTGTGGACTCCCAGGTCCACCTCCACGGTCGGCTTCTTCTGGTCGTCGGGCGCCAGTTGATCGACCGGATCGGCCGAGGCGGGCATCCGGTCCTGAAATCGCTGCTCGGCCTGGGCCACCACTTCGTCCACGCTGGGGATCATCAGCCAGGCGATGAGGCATTCGGCCGCCACCAGCACGCCCATGAACGACGCGGCGATGACCATGCCCAAAACGGACTTGGCGCCGGCGGGAGGAGCGGCGGGAGTGGCGTTCTCAGACATGTCAATCAATTACTGCGAAAACCGCTCTTGAAACTGGTCGCGACTACCGAAGAAGTCGTCCACCGTTTCATCGAGCAGGAACAGCTCAACACGCGGGTTTTGTTCCAGCTTGATGGGATCGGCCCCGATCTCCACCGGCTCGCTGGCGCCGGCGGCCGTCAGCCGCAGGCGGTTCGGTTCTATTTCCAGCTCGTTCACCAGGAAGTCGCGAACGGACCGGGCGCGCTGGTAGGCGAGATCCCAGTTGTCGGAATACTCCTTGCCCGGCGCCACGGGCCGCAGGGACGTGTGGCCGCGAATTTCGATCTTCTGCGGCTTGCCCAAGAGCAGCGGCGCCTGGTCGCGAAGGACCTGTTTCTGGTCTTCCGTGAGTGCGAGTTCCTCTTCTCTAAAATAGATTACGGTTCCGATGGTGGTGCGGCTTCCCGGACGAACGATGCGGACCTGCGGGTGGTCGCCCACCGGCGCCTGAACCTTGTCCCCCCCATTGTGCGTGTCGAGCTTCTGCGCCCGCCCCATGACGGCCAACGCGTCGAACGAGGAGTTGCGGGGTTTAAAGTCGCCCGGCGTCATGCTCATCTGCGAGAGGTCGTGGCCGAACCGCTTGCGGAAGGACTCGACCATGGCCTGGAACCTCTCGTCCTGCTTGACCTCGCTGAGCGAGACGAGCATGATGAAGAACGTCAACAACAGCGACATCATGTCGCCGAAGGTGACGACCCACTCGGGCACTCCGCCGCCGCTGCTGGGTTCTTCCGCCATCGACTGCTCCTACGCCGCCTGGCCTTCGCCGGCGCGTTGTTTGGGGGCGAGGAACGTCTTGAGCTTTTGCTCCACCACGCGCGGGTTCTCGCCAGATTGGATCGCCATAATTCCCCGCATGGCGATTTCCATCGAGCGCAGTTCCTGCTTGTGAAGAAAGCCCAGCTTTTCCGCGAACGGCAGGAAGACTCCGTTGGAGATGATCGCTCCGTAGAGGGTGGTGATGAGGGCGACCGCCATCCCGGCCCCAATGCCGGAGGGGTCGGACATGTTCCCGAGCATCATGATCAAACCCATCAGCGTGCCGATCATGCCGAACGCCGGTGCGAATCGGCCGGCCTGGTCCACCACCGCCTTGCCGTCGGCGTGCCGGGCGGAGAGTGAGTCAATCGCCGAGCGCATCACGTCTTCAATCACCTCCGGCTGCGAGCCGTCCACGGCCATCTGCACGCCGAGCTTGATAAAGTCGTTGTCGATCTCCTCCAGGCGGGACTCCAAGGCCAAGAGCCCATCGCGGCGGGCGGTCTCGGCCAGGCTCACCAGTTGCGAGATCAGGGCGGGCACGTCCTCCCCTTTGTTCAGGAGGCACTTTTTGACCACCATCGGCGCCGCCAAGAGGCGCTTGAGCGGGAAGGAGATCAGCACCGACGCGAAGCAGCCGCCGCACACGACCAGCACGGAGGGCAAGTCCCAAAAGGCGGCGAACGAGCCGCCCCCGACGATGACCGACCCCGCCAACAAGGCGGCCACCAGAATCATGCCGATGAGGGTGGCGATGTCCATACGGGCCGAAATTCCAAATCAGGGCGGGCTGCGGGGAAGGAAAACTTGCGGCGCCCTTCACGCTAACCGCGGGGCGGCGGCACGAGGTGCTTGTTCTGCTGGTACGCCACCGTCCGATGCAGCACTTCCTCCATCTCCTCCTGGACCACGACCCGGTCGCCGGAGGTGAGGGTGATGTACGTGTCGGGCCGGGCCTCGACGTAGCGGATCAACTCGGCGTTGAGCAGGAAGGCGTCGCCGTTGAGGTGGGTCAGCTTGATCATCGCCGCGTTCTCCGCTTGCGCCGTCGAGGGGAGGAGGCGCCCGCAGAAAACATAGGACACGCAAGACGGCGCGGGGAGAAACATCCGTCCCGGCCTGGCCCCGCGCAGGGCCGAAGCGACACCGCTTGCGGACTCGCGCTGGTGGCGCCGAAGATTCCGCCGTTGCGCTCTACGCCGGCGGCGCCGCCTTTACCGTCGGATGTTCAGCAGCTCATCCAGCAACTGCTGCGACGCGGTGATAACCCGCGTGTTCCCCCGGTACTGCGTGGACGCGAGCACGAGGTCCGTCAGGTTCTCGCCGATGTCGGTGTTGGAGAGTTCAATGGCGCCGGCCACCAGCGCGCCGACCCCCCCACTCCCCGGCCCGCTCACCACCGGCAGGCCCGAGTTAACGCCGAGGGCGAACATGCTCTGCCCCCGCTGCTCGAGGCCCTGCGGATTGGCGAAGCGGGCCAATTGGACCTGCCCCAAGTCGCGGCTGGCGCCGTTGTTAAACACCCCGCGGATCGTGCCGTCCTCGCCGATCGTGTAGCTCTCCAGCTTCCCCGCGGGAAAGCCGTTTTGCTGGGAAGCGGCCAGGCTCGCGCTGGCGGCGGCCAGGCCGGAGACGTTCATGAAGTTCAGTTCGAACTCCAGCGGCGTGGACGAAGGAATGTTCTGCCGCGCGATCGACACCGAGGCGTTTGAAGTCGAGATCAGGTTGCCCTCGCCGTCAAACCGCACCAGCCCCGTGCCCACGGAAATATCGTTACCGAAAGCGAGGTCGTTTTGCGGCGAGTCGGCGTACCAGCGGTACGTGGTCGTGGTGTTGTCCCGGCTTTCCAGCACGGCCGTCACCCGCACGTTGAGGGGCACGCCGAGAGAATCGTAGACCACGAAGTCGGCCACGGCGCTTTGCCCCTCGGCCTCCTGCAGCGTGTTGAACGATAAGTTCGGCGTGAGGACTTCTCCGTCGGTGGCGACGATCTGCATTGCCGACGTCCCCAGCGTGATCGCGTTATCGACGCCGTTGTTGGAGACGACGCGAATCCGCCCCTCGTTGAGCAGCGCCCCGGCCGACAGCGTGCCCGTCTCGCCGGTGATCTCGTTTTCCGAGCCGGGAATGGGATTGGGATCGCCGACAACGCTCGACTGCACGCCGAGCGATCCCTCCATGAATGTCAACAGGTCGGCGACGCTGGTCGTGTCGGTGATGGTCAGACTCTGCTCGGCGAGGGCTCGTCCCCCTTTGCGGCCGGCAAGCTGGAGGGTTCCCAGCTCGAACACGTTCTGATAGCTGTTCCCCTCGCGGCGGAGAACGTCGGTCAAAAGCGTGTTGAGCGCGATTCGCGGCCCATCCAGATCGAGCGCCTGGTTGCCGGGAACGGTGAGATCGCTGATCGTCGCGTCGCCTTTCGAGTCGGTGTACGAGTCGCCCGGCTGGAGCGACTCGACGAGATAGAAGGCGTCGGGAGCATTCCGCAGGTTGCGATACAGCCGCACTTGGTCGTACTGCGGAAAGTTGTCGTCGGGCCCGGGCACGGGCGGCGCCGGCAGGTCCTGAATGTGAATTCGCCCGTTCACCACGTTGATGCTTCCCTGCGGCAAGGCGACAGGCCGCGTCTCTTCCGCCCCCGCCCGGGCGTACGTGACCATGTACGTGTAGCTGCCGCTGATCGAGCTCTCGTCCAATTCGGGCGCCGCGGCGATGTTGGCAGTCCCGTCGTCGATGAAGGGGGCTGTGTAGTCGAGGTTTTCTCCCACGCGGCGGAACTCGCCGGCGGGCGTGTCGGCCGCTGCGCCTAACTGCCGGCGATAGACATTCAACAGCGGGTATTCAAAGTTGGGGCCGCCGGAGGGAGTCGGCAGGTCGGTGAGCGTCAGCGCGTTCTCCCCCGCGCCGACCTGGCCGAGCACGATCTCGCTGGTGGCCGACGGCATGCTCTCCGTGCCCGTGTTGTCGACGAACGTGAAGCGGTACTCATACTGGGCCAAGGGCGTGAGGGCCCCGCCGGGAACGGCGGAGCTGGTCGCCACGGTGGGAGGCGCCAGCAGCGGACGCGGAACGCCGGCAACCTGGCCGGTCACGCCGGTGAGATCGGGATCGGGAATCGAGCCGTCGCCCAGCGTGAGCGTTTCGACGACCTGCGCCTGATTCGCGATGTCGCCGCTGGGGGTGAGCGTTCCCTCGAGGGTCACCTTGCTCGTGGCCTGGGCCACGGCGGCGGCGCCGAGCGGAATCGTCAGCGGCGCCAGCTCCGTCGCCTGAACTGTGTAGAACTCATCGACGCCGTAGCCGAGCAATCGCTGTCCGGACGAGGTCACCAACTCATTGTCGGCGTTGAGCTTGAAGATGCCGTTGCGGGTGTAGAGCCGATCTCCCTGGGAGGCCTGCACGATAAAGAAGCCGTCTCCCTGAATGGCCATGTCGGAGGGACTGGAGCTGATCTCCACGGTGCCTTGCGAGAAATCGGGCGTGATCTCGGCCACCTGCACGCCCAGGCCGATCTGCCGGGGGTTGGTGCCGCCGTTGTCGGCCGTCGGCAGCGAGCCGATGCTCTGCGTTTGCAGAAATTGCGTGGCGAAGACCGGCCGCGCCTGCTTGAACCCCGTGGTCTGCGAGTTCGCCAGGTTGTTGCCGATTACGTCGATCTGCGTCTCGGCGGCCGTCAAACCGGTGAGCGCCGTCGCCAATGCCGAAGTCAAACCCATTTTATTTCCCCTGCAAAGCCAGTGTCGCGCAACGACGGTGGCTGGCGGCGGAGCGGAGCGACGCCCCAGCACCGAATGTCGCTGGGGCGTCGCTTAGGCTCCGCCGCCAGCCACCCTGCCGTCCATTCCCTCTCAAAGTTCGCTATGTTGCGTCCAGCACCTCGCGGACGTTCGTCATCCGCACGCTGGTTTCGCCCAGGTGGAGGCGATACGTGCGGAGGTCCTTGTTCTCCTCGTCGATCTCCACCGTCACCCGGTCCACTTTGCCCGAGACTTCCTCGCCGTGATCGGTGAGGGCGGCCACGTTCTTGCCGATCAGGGTGCTGGCGGTTCCGAGGTTTTGCCCCGTGAGGAGGGCGTCCAGCGTTTCGATGAGCTGGTTGGTGGCCGAGATCTCGCGAATTTGACC
>JAHWKS010000363.1 GCA_019347795.1 Planctomycetota bacterium
GGTGTTCGTTCCTGTCGGGGCGGCCGGCGGCGCCATTCAGCTTGATCTGTGGGGACGCGAGGGCGAAGTTACGTTCACCGAGGCCTCCTCGCTGATGGCGGTGCAGGTCCGCCGCTACCGCTCCCCCGGCATCGATCCCGAGGCCGGGCTGGCCCATCGGATGGTGGAGATTTACGCCGTCCGCGGCGGCCTCGTCTGGCGAGAGCCGGAACATCCCGAGCAGCCGATCAACGCGGGCGAAACTTTCGCCTTTCTGGACGACGCCCGCGGCGGGGTGAGCCCCAGCGACGCACCGCCGCAGTGGGTGTCCGGCAAGGATGTCGAGCGGGCGGACGAGATCGCCGCCCAAGAGATGGAGGAGCTGCTTGTCACCGAGCGTCTCTTGGGCCTGTCGCTCTTGGAGCTGGCCGAACATCGCAAGAGCGAGATTCGGGCATTGGCCGTCCGCTGCCTGATGTACCTGAACCTCTTTGAGCCCTTTGTGGACGCCCTGCGGGACGACTTGCAGAAGTCGTATCGCGACGATCACTTCATCGAGATTCAGCGAGCCCTGGCTCGGAGTCCGGAGACGGCGGCCGAAATCCGCATCGCTTTGGAGAAAGTGCGCGGCAAGGCGGCGGGGGACCAGCTTTACCGGCTCTTATGGAGCTACAGCCCGGACGACTTGGAGAAAGGCGCCGCCCAGCAGCTCGTCCAGTACCTGGAGCACGAAGACCTCGACTTCCGCGTGCTGGCGATCGAGAACCTGCGGCGGATCACCGGCACCACGCTCCTCTACTTCCCGGAAGTCGCCGAGGTTCGCCGCCGCACCCCCGTGCAACGCTGGCGCGACAAGCTTCAATCCGGCGAGATCAAATACAGCGAGAACGTCCTCATGCTGCCGCCCCGCCTCGCGGAAGAATGAGCCGCCGCCTACCGCGGCGACTCGCGGAAGTAGCGTTCGACGGCCATCGCTAACTGGCGGCCCACCGTCTTGTAGCCGGCGGGCGTGCTGTGGGGGGTGTTCCATGGCGTTTCCAGCGTGACGGCGACCACGTGGTCGCGGGTGTTTTTCGTAACCCAGTTCTTGCTGATCCTTCGCCAGGCGTCGTCGTAGCGGGCGCCGGACTCGTAGGTTTTTCCCTCGAAGACGAGCGGCCCGGTCATCTCCAGCTTGCACGTGGAGAGGAAATGTTCGATGTTCGCCCGCCGCTTGTGCGAGATCAAATCGGTCGGGGCGAGGAAGAAGAATGGCTGCTGGGCGTTGGGCGCCGGGTTGTGAAGGTCGATGAAAAGGTCGAATCGGCCGGCCATGTCCTCGCGGCGAATGTGCTCGATCGCGGCCGCCACGGCGGGCCAGTGCGGCTCATTGCTCCAGTCGCGATTGTGGTCGTGCGGCTTCTGCTCCTTGCCGCCCGCGCCGACCGCGACGTTGTCGATGTCCATCACCGGGGCGACGTAAATCTTGGCCCGCTTGCGGAACACCGCGGCGCGCGGATCGTCGGAGGTGAGCCACTCCACCGCGCCCTGGCAGACCCAACTCGAGCCCGACTCCCAGGCGTGCTGCCGAGCCTGAATCCACACGCCGAACTTCGCCTCTTCGCCTCCCGGCTCATCGATCACCACCGCCGGCGTAGAGCGGCCCTCGCGCGTGCGGCACAACTCGAACGCCGCGGCGCAGGGTAAATCTTTCCCGGCATAATCGACCAAACGCCGCGCATCGTTCGGCGTGAAGGGCGGGCCCCAGGCGAACCACGCCTCGGGGCCATCGACGCGTTGCCGGTAGACTATCGCTTCGTCGATTTTCTCGCCGGGCGAAGTCTGCGTCCAAGCGTGATTGTCGAGGCTGAATGCCGCCTGCGCGGGAGTGGACCAGGGCGGATTGCCCACCTCAAGAGTGATCGTCTCGCCGGGGCGGATGCCGGAGAGGCGGAAATACCACCACACAACCCAGCCTCGGTTTTCCGGCGCCGGAGGGCGAATCTGCACGCGCCGCTGCTCTTGATCGATCGCCACGACGTCGGCCGCGCCGCTGGGAAAGTCGGCGTCAACGTGAAGCGTGAAGTCGGCATCGCCCGCGCCTTGCTCCTGGGCTGCGGCCGGCAGCGCAAACACACACATCGTCAGGATCACAGCGTAACGGCGCCCTCGCAGCATTTGGCGACTCCCAATTCATCGCGATGAGAGGAATGAAAAGCTCGCCCTCGATTGTACACAAACGGCAGGCGCCGCGCGCTTGATCCCATTGCTCGATTTTCTGCGGCGCACGATAATCGAGGATCGTTGCTCCACGTTCGGCATTCCGGCTCCCTTCGATCTGCTCCCGCTTTGAAACTCCTTCGCAGCCTGGATGAGTTCACCGCCGATCTCCGCGGCGGGGCGGTGTCGATCGGGAACTTCGACGGCGTGCATCGGGGCCATGCCCGAATCGTGGAGCGGCTGCGGCGCCAGGCGCGCGAGTCGCGCGGGCCGGCGGTGGTCTTCACCTTCGATCCCCATCCGGTGCGGCTCTTGCGTCCCGAAGCGTGTCCCCCGCCCCTGACCTGGACCGACCGCAAGGCGCAGCTACTGGCGGAGCTGGGCGTCGATGCGATGCTCGCCTATCCCACGGATGAGGCGCTGTTGTCGCTCACGGCCGAGGAGTTCTTCGGCCGCATCGTCCGCGACGCCCTCGACGCCCGGGCGATGGTTGAGGGCCCCAACTTTTACTTCGGCCGGGACCGCACGGGCAACGTCGGCCTGTTGCGCGAGATGTGCGAGCGGGCGGGGATGCCGCTGGAGATAGTTGAGCCGCTGCAGATGGGCGGCCAGTACGTCTCGAGCAGCCGGGTGCGCGCCGCCATCGCCGAAGGCCGCGTGAAGGAAGCGGCGGCCATGCTCACGCAGCCGTACCGTATCCGCGGGATGGTCACGCACGGCGCCGGCCGGGGGGCGCGGCTCGGCTTCCCCACCGCCAACATCGACGCCATCGATACGCTGCTTCCCGCTCCCGGCGTCTACGCGGGACGGGCGATCGTCGGCGAAGTAGCGCAGCCGGCGGCGATTAACATCGGCCCCAATCCCACCTTCGATGAGAAAGTGCTGAAGGTCGAGGCCCACCTGCTCGACTTCCACGGCCCGCTATACGGCGAGCCGATCGAAGTTGACTTTCTCGCCCGCCTCCGCGACATCCAGAAGTTCGCCTCGGTCGAGCAGTTGAGAGCGCAGCTCGACCGCGACGTGGCGAAAACGCGGGAGATCGCCGGCTCGCAGGGAGCATAGAGCTCACGGAGGGCGAAGCGACCTTCGAATTCTTCGCGTCCCATGTTCTGGACGTGGTCGGACCAGGAGCCCATTCAGCCGCTAGCGCAGCGGCAGTGTGGGAACATCGACTTTGTCGATTCCCAGTTTATCCTCTTCCTCCTCGGCGATGAGGATGCGCGGGGTGACGAGGATGAGGAGGCGCGTGGCTTCTCGGCCGTCGGCGCCGGAGTTGAGGGCGCCGCCGTCGATCAGGAGCGCACTGCCGGCGGAGACGTTGGCGGTGACGCTCGCGGGCGGCGGCGCGGGCGCTGCCGACTCGGCGGCGGCCGCTTGCATGGCGGTCACCAGCGGTGCGGCGGAGAGCCGCACGCGGCGGCGGTCGTTCGACACCACGCCTTGGAGTCCCAGCGAGATCGCCTCGCGGCGCGGCGCCGGCCGCGGCTTGCCGAGCGCCTTGGCCAGCGGACTCCGCGGATCGTCGCTGGCAAATGCGTGGTCGAACTGAATGAACGCCCGCTGCCCGTTGAAGAGCGTGACCTTGGGGGCGGCAACGATCATGTTGGCTCGCGCGTGCTGCTGCGCAGCCTCCAACATGACTCTCACTTCCCGGTCCTTCAAGACGAGGCGTCGCTCGCGGGTGAGGGCGGCCAGTTGGATCGGCTTTTGCTCGACCGGCGCCACGCCAACTCCGGTCGGCGCCGCGCCGTCGTCTTCGTCCGCAGCAACGGGAATCGCGTTGACCGAGAACTCGACGCCCAGCGGGAGCCACTTCTCCGGGATCTCAAGGAACCGCGTCTCCAACACGATCTGCACGTCCTGCAGCCGCCGCATCTGCTCGAGAAGCTCGGCGATTTGCCGGTGGACTTTTTCGGTTTGGATGATCACCAACGATAGATTTCCCGCGTGTTGGTGAATCGCGCCCTTGCCGCCGGATTCTTCCCAGCTATTCGGCTCGATGGTCGAGGTGATCGCTTTGATGAGTGAATCGAAGTCAAGGTTCGAAGAGTCGGTCGGCGCTTGCGAGGCGAACGAACGATTATGGCTCCAGAGCGTCCAGGCCGTCAGGTCCGCAGGCGCCTCGTTCAGGCCGATCAGGGCGCCCGGAATCGGGACGACGAGGTCCGCGACACTGTAGACCTTGGGGATTGTCACAGAGCCGCGCGGCTTCTGCTCTTTGAGCCGCTCCCGGCGAGTCTGCGAGAGCTGCTCCCATCGCCGGACATCGCCGAATTGAGAAGGAGCAGCGTCCTCTGTCGCGGCAGATTCGTCGTTTCCTACGTGTTGCTGCTGAAACGACGGGAGATGTCGGGCCCTCCAGAACATCGTCGCAGCGAGATCGCTGTCGGGCGCCAGCTTACGAGCCCGATCGGCGACGACTTCCGCCTCGAGCCAGCGGCCCTCGTCCATGCACTTGTTGAAATCTTCGACCAGCTCCGCGAGTCGCTCCTGAGTCGCTCGCTTCTCGGCAGCTTGGGTATCGTGATTTTCATCATCTTTTCCACCCAAGGAAATGTCCTCCCGCTCCAGCAGCTTTTCCACGAGCTTCTCCAGTCGCTCCAAGCGCTGCCCAAAGCTCAACTGGGCCTCGTCCTCCTCGCCCCACGCGGCGTAGGCGGAGAAGGGAATGACGGCGGCCACGACGATCAGCAGCGCCGCGCGGGCGGGCCAGGACACGCGGCGGCGGCTTCCTTGCAGGATCATCTCGAATCTCCTTTTCAAGAGGTTGACGCGGCCGAACCCGCTCGCCAGCATCGGCGTGGCGGTCCGGCCTGCGGACAGAAATTGCACGGTTTCCAAAAGCGCCTCGGCGTAGGCGTTGGCGTGCCCGGGGAGCGTGCGGAGGACGAGCTGATCGCAGCATTCCTCCTCCGCCTGCTGCACCCGGACCCGCGCCCACCAGGCGACGGGGTTCCACCAGTGCAGCACCACCGCCGCCGCCTCGAACCACCGCATCCACGGATCGCGGCGCCGCAGGTGGGCCAGCTCGTGCGTGAGCAGGGCCGTCAGTTGTGCTTCGTCCAGTCGCTCCAGAAGGTCGGCCGGAAGCAGCACCCGCGCTCGGCGGCCGATCGCCCAGACCAGCGGCGTGACGCGACCCTCGACGATCCGCACCTCCGGCGGCCGGCGAAGGTTCAGAAGCTGCGCGCAATGGTCGGACAGTTGCTGAAGCGCGGCGTCGGCGGGCCTGGTTCGCAGCACGAGTCGGTGAAAGCGAATCACTCGCACTGCGATAACGGCGGACAGGATGAACGCTCCGCCGATCCAGACGAAGAATGCGATCGGCTCGACGATCTCCAGCCAGCGGCTCTCGGCTGCGGAGAAGGCCGGATGCGCGGATATTTCGGTACCCTGCGACAACGCCGACGGCTCGATCTGGTTCGCCCTCGTCGCTTGCGCGTCGCGATAGGCGCCGGCGAGCGACTGCGTGGTCACCGTCACTTCACTCAGATGGAGAGTGTCGCTCCCCGCGCTATCGGCGTGCAGCGGAATGGCCACCAGCGGCGGCGCCGCCAGCCGCACGAGGACCAGCGTCCACAAGAGCCACGCCGCCTGCGGCCGGCGCCACACGCAAGTGATCGCGAGAACGCCCAAAGCCAGCGCCGCCGCGGTGAGGGCGTTCCCTAAGCCGATTTGCAGCACGTCGCGCATCATGAGGAACGTCCTTGTTTGGGCTTCGCGGGGCGGGCATAGCCGTCGAGCAGGCGCCGAAGCTCGTCGATCTCGGTCTCGCTGAAGCGGCGGTTCTCCACCAGGTGCACGATGAGCGGCGCCAGCGAACCGTCGGAGAGCTTTTCCGCGGTCGCCTCCAGCTCCCGGCCGGCGAAGGCGGTGCGAGAGACCTCGGCGGAAAATTGATGGACGTGTCCGCTGCGGTCGCGAGCCACCAGCCGCTTCCGCTCCAGCCGCTTGAGCAGCGAGTGGACGGCGCCGATCTCCGACTCGCCGCACTGCGGGTACATCGCTTCGCCGATGCCGCGAGCAGTGGCCGGGCCAGCGTCCCAAAGAATCTTGAGAACGGCCAGCTCCGCCTCTGGGAGCTGGCGCCGGGAGAGTGTCATGGACGCCTGA
>JAHWKS010000364.1 GCA_019347795.1 Planctomycetota bacterium
CCGAAACGATCGCGGCGGCGCGGCTCGATTGCGGCTGCAACCGCAGCGCGAGCCGCGCGTCGGCGAGGGCGAGCTGAGGCTGAAGGCGCCGTTGCTGCTCGGCCCGCAGGAGGAACCCCTCGGCGGCGATCGGTTCGACGGCGATTTGAGCGACGAGCCGCTCCTCGCCCGCCGCGATCAAGCCCAGCAGCACGCCGCGTTCCGGGTGGACGCGCCCGAGCACGCTTCCCTTCTCATCGTAAATCGCGGCGGGAACCGAATTCTCCAGCTTGAGCATGGTTGCGACCGCGGCCAGCGTCGCCGGCTCCCGGAGGTGAGCGACGATCGAGGAGACGACGCCCTCGTCCAGTTCGACCTCGATTCTCGCAAACGGCGTCGCGGCGTAGCGAAGCTGCTGGGACTCCTCGCTCGCGATTCTCTCCTCCGGCTCGCCCCAGAGCTCGAGGAGCTCCTCGCGCGTGGTTACCGTCGGAGTAACGCCGCGGAATTCGGCAGGCGTTGGATGCGGGATGTCGTCGCCGGGGGCCGCGAGCCGATGGGCGGCGCCGACGGCGCGGAACGCCGCCAATCGTTCCGGGGCCACGCCGTTGTTCTCTTCGGCGGCCTCGCCCGGAGTCGGAGGCGACGGCGGCTCGGGGGGAACTTCGGGGAACGCCGCCGCATCCGCCTCGTCGATCGGCGCGAGTGTGCGGGTCAGGGGCGTCAGCAACGGCGGCTCGTCGGCAGTCGATGTCGCATCCTGTAGGGCGAATGTCACGCTGAAGCACAGCGTAAACAATTTGCAAAACCTTGCCCAACGCATTGCGTCTCCTCCGAAGATTGTCGGCTTTCGCTCTGCGAAAGCACGTCCTTTCGCGGAGCGAAAGGCGATTCTGTCGATCTCTATCCTTCCCGCATCGCCGGCTCGAGCTGCTCTTCGGCCCGCTCCGGGGCCAGGCCCAGTACTTCGCGTGCGAGGTTCGCGTAGTCCTCGGCGCCGTTGGACGTGGGGGCGTAGTCGAAGATCGACGTCCCGAAGCTCGGCGCCTCGGCCAGCCGAACGTTCCGGCGAATCCGCGTTTGGTAGAACCGCACGTCGGACCAACCGCGGCTTTGTTG
The DNA here is from genome assembly GCA_019347795.1 of Planctomycetota bacterium. Taxonomy (GTDB): domain Bacteria; phylum Planctomycetota; class Planctomycetia; order Pirellulales; family Pirellulaceae; genus JAHWKS01. The sequence continues at coordinate 1,099 of JAHWKS010000364.1, forward strand.
GCCTTCGAAGAATTCGCTCACGTCGCGGCTCACCTCCGCCGCCAAGCGCGTGTTTGACTCGTACATGCAGAGCACCACGCCCGAGAGGCGCAGCTTCGGATTCAGCCGCTGGGCGACGATCTGGATCGTCTTAAGCAGCTTGCTCACCCCGTGCAGCGCCAAAAAGTGCGGCTGCAGCGGAAGGAACACCTCGTTGACGGTGGTCAGGGCGTTGAGCGTCAATACGCCCAGCGAAGGCGGACAATCGATGATCAGGTAGTCGAACGCCTCGGCGTCGGCCGCCAGCTTGTCCCGCAGGATGAGTTCCCGGCCGACCTCGCCGGCCAACTCCATCTCGGCAGCCGCGAGGTCCAGGTGGGCTGGGACCAGCCAAAGATTCTCCTCGACCTGTTGCCGCACGTCGGCCAGCGACGCGTCGCCGGTGAGGACGTGGTAAACCGACGGGTCCTCCTCCGAGAGCGCCAACCCCAAGTGGAGCGTCGCGTGCGCCTGCGGATCCATGTCCACCAGGCACACCCGCTGCCCCGATCGGGCCAGGGCCGCACTCACGTTCACGGCGGTGGTCGTCTTGCCCACCCCGCCTTTTTGGTTGATGATCGCGATCGAACGCATGAGACTCCTTTCGCGCAGACGGCCGGATCGCGTGGCGCCCGGACTTTACCAAACGCCCCGTGACGGAGCTATGCCGTTTTGGATGCTGGCAATGCAATCAAATTTCTTTCTGATCGGATACCGCGCGACAGGGAAATCGACGGTCGCTCGCGAGTTGGCGGCGCGTCTGGGCGCGCCGGCGGCGGACGCCGATGCAGAGATCGTCCGCCGGGCCGGGAAGGCGATTGCCGAGATTTTCGCCGAGGAGGGCGAGCAGGCCTTTCGCGATTTGGAGACGATCGTGGTGAAGGAGCTCGCGGCTCGCGAGGGGGTGATCGTCGCCTTGGGGGGTGGGGCCATGATGCGTGAGGAGAACCGCCGCGCCCTCGCCGGCCGCGGCATGACGATCTGGCTGCGGGCGTCGGTGGCGACAATCCAGGAGCGGCTGCGGGCCGATCCCAGCAGCAGCACGCACCGGCCGGGGCTCACGTCCCGCGGAACGGCGGACGAAGTGGCCCATGTCCTCGCCGAGCGAACGCCCGTTTACGCGGCGTGCGCCGATGCGGCGATCGACGTGGACCGCAAGTCGCCCGCGGCAATCGCCGAAGAGATTGTCGCGCTGCTGAACTCGCCGGCCCACCAGCGGCCAAGCGATGCCTAACGCCACAGGACATATCAGCCGGAATGCGCAATCGTCCCGCGCGGCTGATCGCGAACGCCGCGCGGCTGATCCCAAATTGGAGCTTCAACATCGCACTACGTCGCCTCGAAGCCCACGTCCGTCCGGTCGTGCGGGCTGCCGTTGTAGTTAATCGTGATCTCCTCGCCCGGCTTGATGTCTCGCAGGGCGATGAATTCCTTCACGCGGTTCCGCCGGTCGCGGTAGTAGGCGTTGGGCCGATACGAGTGGTTGTAGAGCGACCCGTACCCGAGCACGACCGCCACACTCTTGGCGCCCCATTGGAAGCAGTAGCGGGCGATCACCGTGTCGTAGGGGTTTTCGTCGACCTCGATCGCGGGAATGACCAGCACCGGCGCCCGCTCGATGACGGTTCCCTCGCCGATCGGCGCCCGAGCGAACACGCCGCGACCCTTGCCCTGCGTGCGGCGAACCTCGATCAGCGACGACGGGATCAGTGACATTCGTCGTTCAAATGGCAAGTCGCCCGGGCCGCGCGAATCACGGCCGACGGCGGTCTGTCGTGTACGATGGTTGTACAAGAACCGTCCTGTACGCGACAAGAAGATTGGCCCATGCCGGCCGAGTACGTGAGGAAAGCTAACGACTCACGACTCTCGCCCCCACGCTGCGGCGCGGCCGCGACGCTCGCATCCCCAGGCATCGCAATATTGCAGGGACTTTTGCCCGACGCGAAAGATCGCCAGCCCGGCTGCGGCCCCGAGACAGTCGCTCACCCAATCCCACACGTTCGCGGAGCGGTTGGGAATGGGAATCTGCATCAACTCATCCGCCACGCCGTAGAGCATCGCCGCCAGGAGAATGCCCATCACGGCGCCTCGCGACCAGCGGCTGCGGCGGAGAATCACGACCGCCGCGAGGAACGTAAGCCCGGCATATCCCGCAAAGTGGACGACCTTGTCGGTCATCCGCGGCGCGTTGACCTGGGGGACGTGGGGCGTGTGGGTCACGACAAAGAGCAACAGCCAGTAGGCTGCCAAGGCCGCGACGGCCCACGGGAGCGGGCGCAAAATGCGAAATGTTCCCACGAGTTTCCGCTCGCTCCCAAGTTAGATGCCCCGCTGCCGCCGCCGGCCTCGTTGCCGGCTTTCCATTGTACTGAGTAGCGCTCGATCGGGTTTGCGTTTTCCAAGCAGAATCGGCAAAGCGCCGCCGGCTTGCAGCGACGGCGGCGTATTTACTCAGAATATCGATAGAACGCGACACCGATAACGACGGCCGTGCGGGTTAGCCCGGCGGCCACGACATCTTCCGCCCCGCAAGGAGGTGAAAATGCAGGTGATCGACCGACTGCCCCGCGTCGGGACCGCAGTTGACCGTCACCCGGTATCCCCCCGTCAGCCCCAAGTCGCCGGCGATGCGGCGAATCGCCAGCCAGAGGTGTCCCAAGAGCGCCTGATCCTCGTCGGTCAACGCATCGAGCGACGCAATCTCCTTCTTGGGGATCACGAGCACGTGCGTCGGCGCTTGAGGGTTGTTATCCCGAAATGCGATGACCCGATCGTCTTCGTAGACGATATCGGCGGGGATCTCATGATCGATGATCCGCTTGAAAATGGTCTTCTCGCTCATGGCCAGGCTCCTTAAGAAACGGCGACGAAGCTTCCGCCGCCAATATACCGAAGTTGCCGGCGCATTGGGTGAGCTGCCTTACTTCGCTCCGCTACCGCCAGTGATTGACAATGTGAAAAGCGTCTGCCAAAGGAATTCCCGCCGATTCAAGGTTTCGCAGCGCTGGGGCGATCCCCCGCGGCGTCAGGTCTCGGCGCCGGTCGTTGTCCTTGCGCACGACAAGGATGCCCGAATGATGACCGCCGGTTTGGATGACGAGGTTGTGAAGGTCGAAAAAATCCTCGTGGTTGCCCGTGAGGATGGGACGGTCGCACCCGGCGGCGTACAGCAGGTGAATCGGGTCGGAGCTTCCTGCAAGCCCCGCATCCGCGGGTGCAATCACGTCATGACCGTCGCTTGTCAAGAGACGAAGGAGGAGGCGATCGGCCATGTCGTCGTCGAGGTAGAGCTTCATGGCGCGCGCAGCCGAGCCAACTCCTGCGGCGACAATAATTTGGGCTTGCCGTGGAGCTTGTAGTCCGGCAGGTTCATACCGGCGGCTTCGGCGGTCGCTGCTTCACGCAGACGATCCTCCCGAATTTCCGCCGGTTCCGATTCGCAATAGGCAATTGCCTCGCGGACCGCCTCCACAGGCAAATCATAGTCGGCGGCAATCTGCTCGGGAGAACGTGGCTCCTCGCCGGTGTAGTGGCCGTAGAGAACATCTGCTCGAATGCGGGCGCCTCGCACAAATAATTGCCGATACGCCGACTCGGGACGACGGGCAAGGTAGTGGTAGGTTGTTGATGATGGCAAGCTCATGGGATCCCTGATGAGTTGCGACTGATCGCGAAGACGGATCTCCCCATTAGCCATGTTACGCTAACATTTTGTCTCGGAAAGCCAAACTGCAATTCGCCTCTGGTCAGTATTGGCACAAGTCTTGCGTTGAAGAGATTCGGAGTGGGACGGAACATCTCGCTTCACTAACACCGAGCCACGCGGGGCCGGAACTGAGAAGAAGTCGTCGCGGGGCCAGAACGAGAGAGGCAATCGCGAAATAGGAAATCGCGGAAGTCGTTATCCAGCGTCAGTTTAGCCGGCGTTTCGGAGCAGGAGATCGAGGCAACTTCGGCTCGGGGAAGTGGCAAGACGGCAAGCTGGGGCGGAGGCGACGCTAAACAATCAGGCGAGTTGGGAGCTTGAACCTTTCGAGCTTCCGACTCGCCTGTTGTTTTTTGCCACGGCGATTTTGCCCCAGTGTTGCAAAATGCAACACGTTCAATCGACGGTCTAACCGCCCGCCACGGGCTTTCCGGGAATAAATCCCCCTCTTTTCTGCGAATCTTGCGTTGAACCCGTCACGACGAATTTTCGCGTAGAGAAGCGCGGATTCTGAGTACAATGCGCCCCCGTCGGGCGTTTAACACGTGCTTGAGGCCCGTCGCACGTATCTGAGGAGAGGACCGGAGTATGCAACGGCTTGTAGGACTGACTTCGCTTACGAGGACGGCCGCCTTTTTGGGTCTGACGCTGGCCATGATTACGGCGACGGCCGACGCTCAGCAGTCGCGGCGCGCCGCCCGAGGGGAAGCCGGGACGCAGGACTACGGCATTCCGCAGGTCCGCATGATTAACGACCGGATCCGCTCCCAGTGGACCGATTGGCAGTTGACCCCCTCGCCCCCCGCCACCGACGGCGAATGGTGCCGGCGGGTCTATCTCGACATCCTCGGCCGCATCCCCTCGTACCAGGAGTTGACCGACTTCCTCGCCGACAGCTCGTCCGACAAGAAGGCGAAGCTGGTGGATAACCTCCTCTACGACGAGAAGTACACCGAGGAGTACGCCCGCAACTGGACCACGCTCTGGACGAACACTCTCATCGGCCGCAGCGGCGGGACCGAAGACGACACGCTCATCAGCCGGCCGGGGATGCAGAAGTACCTCCGCGACTCCTTCGCCCGCAACAAGCCGTACGACCGCATGGTGCACGAGCTGGTGTCGGCCACGGGCGTCACCTCCCCCGGGGCGCAGGATTTCAACGGGGCCGTTAACTTCCTGGTGGGCAAGCTCGAGGAAGACGCCGCGCTGGCCACGGCCGACACGTCGAAGATTTTTCTCGGCCTCCAGGTCCAATGCACGCAGTGCCACAACCATCCCTTCAACGAATGGAAGCAGCAGAAGTTCTGGGAGATGAACGCCTTCTTCCGCCAGACGCGCGCCCTCCGGGAGTTCATTCCCGGCACGCGCGACGTGGCTTCCGCCCGGCTGGCGAATGAAGACTTCGGCGGCGAGAGCGGCGATCCGGAAAACGCCGAGATCTTTTACGAGCTTCGCAACGGCGAG
>JAHWKS010000365.1 GCA_019347795.1 Planctomycetota bacterium
AACTCGGCGAGCGTGAGATGGGGACAGGCGATCTCCAGCTCCCGCAAGCAAGCCAACTGCGGCAGACAGGCCAGTCCCTCGGCGGTGAAGCTCGCGCCATGCAACGCAAGCCGCTCCAGCGGCGCCTCGCTCAAGTGACAAAGACCGCTTCCGGTCGCCTGGGTGTGGGCCAGCAGCAAATCCGAGAGCGTCTGGTCCGCGGAAAGCTGCTCAAGCGCGGAGTCGTCCACGGGGACGCGAATGCAGTGCAACACCTGCAGTTGCGGCAGTTTTCCCAGCGGGGCCAGCGACTGCGCATCCAGGCCTTTCACCTCTTGGAGCGTGAGCCGTCGGAGGGCGGAATGCCGGGCCACCTCGGCAAACTGCTCGCCGGTGACGGCTTTGGCGGTAATCGAAAGCGAGATAATGGCGCCATTCCGCCGTTCGACGTCCGCGGCTTCGAGAAGACTTTGCTGCGCACTTGGGTTCGTCCGAACTCCCGGTGAATCGGGGGCGCAGCCGCCGGCAAGCAACGAGGCCGCCAGCAACGTCAGCGCATTTATCCCGGGCAAAGGGGAACAACACGTGCAGCCCGTCGCCGCGCTGTCAGTTCGAGAGGGCCCAGTCGGCGACATTGCTTCCATCCTTTACCTCATAGGTCAGCTCGCTGTCTTCGTTGTACCTGGCGGGCACGATCTGCTCTTCGGTCAACGCCAGGTCCGCATCGTCGGTAGGGTCCTCCTGCTCAGGGAACACGTTGATCGTCACCTGGTGCTGGCCGATCACCGCCCCCTCGTCGCCTGTGGCGACCACCGACAGCGCATAGCGTCCCTGAGCATCCGTCATGCCTTGCGAGCTCGGCGCCTCCATGCCGGTTCGCTCGGGGACGAACGTGACGGTGGCGCCTGAAAGCGGCTCGCCGTCCAGGGTGACTGTACCCGTCACCGGCGCCGTATCGAGGCCGCTGCCGCCGCAACCGCCTAGAACGACGACAGCCAGCGTTGAGAGACGAAGAAAGGAGGGGGCACTCATAGCGCAATCGAAAACCTGGAAAGAAGGCAGCGGGGCAAGGGGGCAATGGAAAACGCTTGACTACGGCAGTTCGACTGCCTCTCCGCCTTGGATCGTCGCCAGAGCGGGCAAGACTCCCATCGATCTGACGGAGGAATTGTTTCTGCCCACACCCATGTCCACCGTCTCCGCAATCGCGCGCACCGAGGCGTCCGCGAGGCAGAACTGCAATGCTCCGGGATGCATGCTCCCCCAACCCCGCTTGCAGGGATTGGAGCCGCCCCTTCCGGGGATCGAGACGCACCTGTCGTAGTCAGAGATCAGCGTTCGCGGCTGACCCACGGTGACGGACGACTGATTGTAGGACGTGTACGTATACGCCCAGAAGGTGCGACGACGGTTTCGGGAGAGCATTTGGTACTCGCCCACTATCAGCGTATTGGAGGTGCCATCCAGGATCGAGGCGAAGGTCTCGGTACTGACGTCCCTTCGCCCCCCGGTGCGCCCGTTGTGTGATCCTCCCACATGGTGCAACACTCCCGCGTTCCGTCGGCAAAAACCCCCACCAATCTGTGCGTTGTCGGCCCAGCACGCGCCTGTGCTGGCGCCGGACACGGCGCGATACGAGCCGGGAGCATACTGCAAACGATTACCGGGTCCGCTCGCGGGCCGGTCGGTCAGTTTGGTGTGTATATCGCTGGGACAACTGTGGACCTCCAGGGTCTGCTCCCGGACGAACTGGTTCGGCGGATCCTCGTTGAAAACGTCGAACTTGTACTGTTCGTGGAGCGTCTGCCCTTCCATGAACGGAAGGATCAAGATCGTCCACGTGGCGGCGTTTGGCGTGCTGCAGCAGTTGCCTGGCGTCATGCCGCCGAAGGGGAAGGTCTTGTAGGTGTCGTGGTAATTATGAAGGGCCAGGCCGATCTGCTTCAGATTGTTGCTGCACGACATCCGGCGGGCCGCCTCGCGCGCCGCCTGGACCGCCGGCAGCAGGAGGGCGACGAGAATCCCGATGATGGCGATGACGACTAACAGCTCCACCAAGGTAAAGCCGCGCCGTCTCTGAGGGACGCGAAGCGCGGTCATGATCGGCTCCTGAAAAAGAAGGAACTCTGCCGCACGCCCAACAAACTGCCGGGAAGAGTAAGAATTGAGGGCGCCGAGACAGGGCGACGAAGGGTAAAGAGAATTTACGCGAAACGCAAAAGAATTGCAACCATTTTGGTCAGGAGCTATGCATCGATGGCTCGCTTAGGGCGCCGCCGCGCTGCGGCGCGCCGCGCCGGTTTTCGCCGACGCCGTGCGGCGGATGGTTTGTGCGAGTTGCTCCATCTGGCGGCAGATGTCCTCGCTCCGGCCGGCGGCGCGGTAGAGCGTCGCCAGCGCCTGGTGCGTCTCCGGCTGGGCGGGGTCGATCTCCAGCACGTACTCCAGCGCCGCGATGGCGCCCTCCAGGTCGCCGACGCGCTGCCGGCCGAGCGCCAGCAAGAACCAGTCGCCTGGCTCCCGCCGCAGCGCCGTAACTTCCTCTAACCGGCGAACCGCCTCCGCCGCGAGGTTTTGCTGTAAGTCCGCTTCCGCCGCAATTCGCAGCGCCGTCGCCCGCTCGTGGGAGGAAAGCTTGCCGCGGAGCGCCCTCTTGGCGTGCCGCTGCGTCTGGCGCCGATCATCGACGGTGGCCAGGGCCAAGGCTGTGTCGAGCGAAGCATCGCTCACCCACTCCGTCGCAGATTCCGCGAGCAACTGCTGAGCCCGAAGGAAATACGCCTCCGCGCCCGGCTTGTGTCCCTGATCGTGGAAGTACTGCATATAGGCCAGCGCTAATGAGCGGCGCCGTTCGACTTCCGAAAGATGCGATACGTCCAGCACCGGCGCCAAGGGCCGGAAGGAATCTTGGTCGCGATCTTCATTCTTGGCGGCCGGTTCATGGATGCCGATCCGATGGTGCGTGAACGCGATGTGGGGAATGTCCGTGTCGGACGGCGGCATGTGACAGGCGGCGCAGTCGTTGTCGTTTCGGCTTCGCCGCTCCGGCAGCGGCAGCTTGCAGCCCGGATCGCTGTGACATTGGATGCACGTGTTCCGGTAAACAGAGACTCGCTCCTCCGGCTGAAGCGCCGAGTGGGGATCATGGCAGGTGGTGCATGTCAGCGTCTCGCTGGATTGATAACACGCACTTTGCCGCAACTGCTCGACGTGCCCCACGACCGTCATGTCGGATTCGCTCACCTCGTATCCGTAGTCGATGAAGAAATCCTGCCAGCGCAGGCCGGGGCGAAACTGGCCGGGCTCGCGGCCGCGCACGGGAACGCGCACCTGCGCGTTCAGGTGGCACTGGTGGCACACCGATTCAGCCAGCTCCCGCGGCAAGCGGCGCGGGTTGACGATCGTCATGTCGGCGCCGTCCGGGGGTTCTCCAGCCGACATCCGCTCCGCATGGAGCGAGCCCGGCCCGTGACACCGCTCGCAGCCGATGGCCGTCTCCAAAATGTGCAGGCGGCTTTCCACCTCCGCCACCGGCTCGAGTCGCCCCGCGTGACAGTACAGACAATCGTAAACGGCGACTCGATGAAACGAATTGTGGACGCTCTGGTCGTACCCCGGCGACAGGGCCCAAGCGTCCAGCGATGCGTACCACGTGAGCGGCGACTCGATGAGGAAGCCGTCGGTTTCGGCGAGGTAAGTCCGCGAGAAGCGGCCCGATCCGACCAGATACTTCAAGGGATAGTCGCACAAGGGCATTTCCCCGCCGTCGGCCAACCGCAGCGACTCGCGATGCCGCAACTCGCCCCCCTCGCGATAGCACCGGTAGCGCCGGCCGGACAGCGAATGGTCGAACGCGGCGCCCGGCGGCTCGAGGTCCGGAGTCACTTCGCTCATTGAGCGGCTGTGGGCGGTCAGCAAGTACGACTCGTGCTGTGCGAGGTGACACTCCTGGCAGCGCTGCGTTCCCACATAGTGGACGTCCGGGTTTGTGTTCTCGAAAGGGCTGGGAGCGATCGGAGGCGGAGGCCGGTACGTGGCGACGCTCGTCTGCGGCGTCTGCGCACTCTCCCTACCCGCGCCGCTCCGCCAATACCAGATTCCGCACAGAATCGCCAGCAGCGAAAGCGCCGGCGCCACGAGCCACAAACGCGTCTTTTGCGCATCCCGCGCGCCGCCGCGAGCTTGCCGTGTATGTTTTCGTTTACGCCCCATGAAAGCAGTTGTTCAATCTCCCAGCATTGACGAATCGCGATTCCCGCATTCTAACGTGCCGGACGAATCGCGGCGAACGCAGAGCGACAGGGCGCCTTGCACCGGGCCGGGCAAGACGGCAGGATGACCTCGCGGCGCCCGCTTCCCCCTCGCCTGATCCATGCCCGACTCGCGACCGAACATCATCTTTATCATCACCGACCAGCAGCGGTACGACACGATCCGCGGGCTCGGCTACGACTACATGGACACGCCCCACCTCGACCGGCTGGTGCAGGAGGGGGTGGTGTTCCACGACTGTCACGTGACCGCCGCTTCCTGCGCCCCCGCGCGGGCCAGCCTCTTCAAGGGCTACTACCCCCACACGACCGGCATCCTCAAAAACGCCGACACGTGGCGGCGGTCGTGGATCGAGCTGCTCAACGACGCCGGCTACCACTGCACAAACGTGGGCAAGATGCACACCTGGCCGTTCGAGACGGAGCTGGGCTTCGACGAGCGGTACGTGGTGGAGAACAAGGACCGTTACCTCGAAGGCCGATACTATTTCGACGAGTGGGACAAGGCCCTTCGCTTCCGCGGCCTCGTAAAGCAGCAGCGGGAGCTGTACCGCAAGCGGGCCGACTATCGCGAGCGGCTGGGGGCCTTCGAGTGGGAGCTGCCCGAGGACGCCCATCCCGACGTCTTCGTGGGGGACCTGGCGACGTGGTGGATCGACAGCTTTCCCAAGACCGAGCCGCTGTTCCTGCAGATCGGCTTCCCCGGTCCGCACCCGCCCTACGATCCCATCCCGCGTTACGCGGAGCCGTATTTGCAGAAGGACCTGCCGCTGTTGGAGGTGACCGAGGAGGAGCTGGAGAACCAGCCGCCGCCGCTCAAAGAGCTTCGGCGGCACAATCAGGAGGTCGATCACGACTCGGTCGTGCTCGATCTCAATCCCACGCACGAGCAGCGGCATCGCCAGCGGGCGTACTATCTGGCGAACGTGACGATGATCGACGAGAAGATCGGCCAGATCCTCGAGGCTCTCCAGCGGCGCGGATACCTGGAGAACGCGGTCGTGATCTTCACCTCTGATCACGGCGATTGCCTGACCGACCACGGGCACAGCCAGAAGTGGACGATGTATGACATCATCACCCGCGCGCCGCTGGTGGTATGGTCGCCGAACCGCTTTCCCGGCGGCCGCGCGGTGAAGTCGCTTTGCCAGCAGATGGACCTGGGGCCGACGATCCTGGAGCTGGCGCAGGTCGAGCCGCCCCCCACGCTGGAGGCGGTTTCGCTGATGGACGCCCTCTGCGGCGCCGGCTGGCCGGGCCGCAACTACGTCTTCGCCGAGCAGGCCAAGGACGGCATCCTCACCGGCTGCGAGTTCATGACCATGGTCCGCAGCCCGGCCTGGAAGCTGGTCCACTTCCTGGACGAGCCGTACGGCCAGCTCTTCGACCTCGCGCACGATCCCGACGAGGTGCGCAACCTCTGGACCGACCCGGCCGGCGCCGCTATGAAGCAAGAGCTGTTGGCGGTGCTCCGGGAGTGGCGCATCCGCAGCCAGTACCACACCGCCGCTTGGACGCAGGAATGGCGATAGCCGAAACTCGCCGTCAAACTCACCCCAGGAGAAGCATGATGATCCGACAAGCCGTTCGCTTTACCTTTCTCATCATCGCCGGCGCCGTCGCCGGCTGCGCAAGCGAAACCGCGGCGCCGCCTGCCGAGACCGGCGCGCCTGCCGAGACCCAGTCGCCGGAGGTGGCCGAGGCGCTGGCGCAACTCTCTCCAGAAGACCGCGCCCTGGCGGAGCAACAAAAGATCTGCCCCGTGAGCGAAGAGCCGCTGGGGTCCATGGGCGCCCCCGTGAAAATCGACGTGGAGGGGCAGTCGATCTTTATCTGCTGCGAGGGCTGCGAAGAGATCATTCGCGAGGATCCGGAGACGTACCTCGCGAAGGTCAACAAATAGCCGCCGTCGCCGGCTTGGCCGCGGGAACGGTATTCTAAGATTCCAGAACCGGACGCTCGCGCGTCGCGGCTGGCTCAGGACAATTCTGAGAAACTAATGTCCTTAACCTCCCCTGGGTGGGGAGGTCGGACGCG
>JAHWKS010000366.1 GCA_019347795.1 Planctomycetota bacterium
AACACCTACCCCACCAGCCGCCCTCCCCTCAAGACGCTTTCATCGCAACCGGCTCAACTCGCGACCGCCGCCTCAGTCTGCGGCGGATCGACGAACTTGGCGCTGCGGGCCGCCGCGTCTTCCACGCTCATCTCTCCCTCCTGCAGCCAGAGGCGGTAGTTGAGGTCGAGCGTCGTGTCTCCTTCGATTTCCGCCTCGAAGTACGAGCCGAACCGCCCGTAATCCCGCTCGCTGAACCGCGCCTCTTTTGGGTTCTGCGGATGATCGAGATACACGCACGTGTACCGCTGGCCGTCGATCACGAAGCTCAGGGCGTTCCACGGCAAGTTCACGTGATCTTTGTTTTGCGGCCAATTGCGAAAAGACCCCGGCTCCCCTTTGCCGTCGGGGCGGAGGTAGTAGGTCTGCTTCGCGGTGTTGTCCGGAACATGCTGCGACGCGCGGAACTGGAAACCCGCATGCTGCGGATCGCCGTCGAGCTTCACCTTGCCGTCGGCGCTCTCGAGCCGCGAGGCGAATTCGATCAATGTTCCGCCGGGCGTGTTGTAGACGGTCATTTCTCGCTGCTCGACGGCGAACGGCTCTCCGTCCCGACCCCGCCAGGCGATCTCCACCCGATGCCGCCCCAGCACCGGCCCTTCCTCCTGCGAGAGGAGGGCCTCGTGCGTTTGCGACTCGCCGCCGCGGCAGTGCCAGACGTCAGCCTGCTTGTCGCCGTCATGCGTGATCTTGTTGAATCCATAAAACACGCCGCGATGGTGTGGAAACAGCCCGCCCGGGCCTTTGGTCACCAGCCGCTCGCCGGCCGGATCGAAGACGTGATGGTACACCTTGTACGTCTCTTCGCGACGCTCTTTGGACGACTCATCCACCCCCTCGAACATGTACCGCAGCACCGGCTTGTCCCCCAGCCGCAGATCGGCGTGCTTGCCGGGGGTCGCGTCCCACAGGAACCTTGGACCGCTCGCTTCGGCCTCCTTCAGTTCACCTTTCAGCGTCACCGCGGCGCCTTTGTCGATCTTAGGCAGGACGAAGTGCAACTCTCGTACTCCCTCGCCTTTGTTCTCGGCGAACAATCCCGGCTCGGTCAACTGCCCGACAACCTCATTGCCGGATTGGTCCTTGAGCTTGATTGTCTGCACGCCGCGTGCATCGACGGGAACGTCCACGGCGACGCGCACCGGGACGTTTTCCATCGCCTGCTCGCCGCCGCGCACGGTCACTTTCACAGTCGCCGCGGAGACCGGACATGCGAAACCCAAAACAAAGGCTCCCGCGGTGAGCCAACGACAAAGCGCAGAACCAGAGACGCATTTCAACATAAGTCCACTCCAGAGATGACAGGGGGCGATTTTCCCCAGCATAACTTGCGGCGACGCCGGTAAGTAGATGCCGCTGCCGGGCGCCCCAGGTCGCGAAAGGCGGGCACTAGAGACTGCGCAGGAACGCCAGCAGGTCGGCTAGGTCGCGGGCGTTCAACTCGACATCCAGTTGGTGGCCGTGAACCTGGAACACGTCTTCCAGCGTGGCGGCGCGGTTGTCGTGGAAGTAGGGGCCGCGATGGGCCACCCCGCGGAGCGACGGCGGGTTAAAGCGGCGATTGCCTTGCGAATCGGTCAGGCCCACGTCGTACGTTTCCGGCGAGGTGTATGCGGGCGGAGCGTGGCAGCGATCGCACTGCTGGGCGGCGAATGTTTGCCGGCCGCGTTCGATGGCCGACGGGTTGGCCGTTCCGCGGAGCACATCGAGGCTCGGCGGCGGAGTCAGCGTGTGGAGGTAGGCCGTGAGAGCTTCGACTTCTTCGTCCGTGGCGGACGCTTCCCGCGACATCGTCTTTTCGATCGAGTTTTGTATCTGCGTCGGGACGTCCGGTACGTGGCCGGTCCAGGCATACGGCGCGGTGTCGGTTACGCCCAGCAGCGTCAACACGCGTTTGGGGGCGCCGAACGAGGCGTCGCTCAGGTTGTCGTTCATCATGCCGTTGGTGTGGCCGTCGGTGTGGCAGCTATGGCAGCTCATCCAGCGGTCGTGCGAAAGCCGGGCGTCGTAGAACAACATTTCGCCGCGGTCCACGAGCGAAAGCTCCGCCTGCGGGCCAAGCGAGACTTTGTCGGCGACTTTCTCCCCCTCCAGATCGAGGATCGAGATTGAGTCGTCGAACATGTTCGCGACGTACGCCCACTTCCCGTCCGGGGAGGTGGCGACCGCCGCCGGACGCCGGCCGACGGCAAGGCGGCGCATGCTGAAATCGTTTTCGCAGCCGATCGCCACCTGGTTGGCGCCTCCCAGCGGGACGACCGCCAGGCCGCTGTCGGTCATCGTCAGGTCGGCCGGATCTCCGCCGCCGCGATTCGCTTCCCCCAGCGGGTGCATGTGGGCGCCGGCGTACAACTCCGCCTCGGGATCGAGCACCGCCTCCAGCGGCAGCCAGCGGAGATCATTCGACATCAACAGCCCCCAATGCACATCGTTGCGGATCGAAAGAGCCAGCTCGTTCAGCATCTGATGGGCGACCGCCAGCATGTTTCCGTTCGGCGTGATCGCCAGTCCGCGAATGTTGTGCGCGGGAAACTCCCGCACCGCCAGCAGTTTTCCCGCATCGGGATCCACCACGCCCAGCCGGCCGGCGAAGGCGTCGGCCACAATCAGCCGCGATTCATCCGGCGTCAGCAGCAGCTTCCGAGGTGCGAACGGGAGGTCGATCACCCGTGCGACCGCCATTCCGCGTTCGCCGGGCGGCGGCAATGCGACCTCCGTCAGCCGCCGCGACCACAGCGACGTGACAAACGCCCGCCGTCCGTCCGCCGCGATGACTGCTTCGACAGGAAAAGGGCTAACCGGCAACCGCTCTGCGGGAGTGACCGTCGTCCCCTCGACCCGCAAGAGAATCAGCTCGTGCCGGCTCTCGTCGATCGCGAGCATTCGACTGTCATCCAAGGCGGCCATTCCCGCGAGCGTCTCGCCGACTTCCGTCTCCGCGGCGACCAGGCGGCTTTGAAGATCAACAACCGAAACCGTTCCGCTGCGGCGGTTCGCGACGTACAGGAACCGCGGATCGGCGCCGGCGACCATCGCCGTCGGCCTGCGGAGCTTCGGCGCCGGATTCACCTCCGCCGACGTCGCCCTCGAAAGGCTGAGCAATACCGCTGCGGAAAGAAGGAGGAATCGCATCATCCGATGATTCCAGGAGACGGTGGGAACACGAGGCGGGCCGCTTTGGATAAAATGTCGCACAACCGGCCGGAAAGCACAAGCGAAGCCAATGGAAATCATCAACTTGGATCATCCTCGCGGGCCGTTCCGTGCGGCGGTGTTCGACTTTGACGGCACGCTGTCACTGTTGCGCCGCAACTGGCAGGACGTGATGATCCCGATGATGGTCGAAGAGTTGTCCGCGACGGGAACCGGCGAGTCGCGCGAGGAGTTGCACTCGGCGGTCGAAGAGTTTGTGATGCGGCTCAACGGCAAACAGACGATCCACCAGATGATCCAGCTTGCCGACGAAGTGGCCCGCCGCGGCGGAAGCCCGCGGGCGCCGCTGGAGTACAAACGGCAATATCACGACCTGCTCTGGCGCCAGGTCGGCGCCCGGGTCGCGGCGGTCAAGAGCGGCGAGATCCCCGCCGAGGAGATGACCGTCCCCGACGCCCGCGAGCTATTGACGCGGTTGTGCGAGCAGGGACTGACGCTCTACCTCGCCTCAGGCACCGACTTACACTATGTGCAGGATGAGCTGCAAACCCTCGGCCTGGCCGAGTTCTTCGGCCCCAGGGTCTACGGCGCCTTGGACGACTTTCAGAAGTTTTCCAAAGCGATGATCATCGCCCAAATTATCGAAGAGACGCACGTCGCCGGCCGGGAGCTAGTCGGCTTCGGCGACGGATTTGTCGAGATCGAGGAAGTGAAGAAAGTCGGCGGCCTGGCGATCGGCGTTGCGAGCAACGAAGACACGCGGGAAGGAATCAACGACTGGAAACGAAAACGGCTGATCCCCGCGGGAGCGGATGTGATTATTGGGGATTATCGAGGCATGGAATCGCTCATCGACCTGCTCCATCTCGCACCGCCGACTCCTGACTGACTCCTGAATCCGACTCCCTCCCGCGCGGCCCGAGTGGCACGTGGTTAAACGATCATGCCGTTGTTCCCGCAATTTGAGCGATCGCGATTGAAGATCAAGCCGTTGGCGGAGCGGGTGCATGATCTGTCTCGCGATACGCTGCTGCCGCTGGAGCATGAGCCGCCGCCGCTCGACGGCCGGGCGATGCGGGACTTGGATGCTCTGGGACAGCGACTCGTGGAAGCGCGGAAGCGCGGGGCGGCGGTGTTGCTGCTGATGGGCGCCCATGTGATTCGGGCGGGCGTCGCGCGGCAGTTGATCGACCTCATGGAGCGGGGGCTGGTGACGCATGTGGGCATGAACGGCGCGGGGCCGATTCACGACTACGAGCTGGCCCGCATCGGCGCCACGTGCGAGAGCGTCGGGCGGTATATCCGCAGCGGCGAGTTCGGCCTGTGGCGGGAGACGGCCGAGATGAACGACGCCGTCCGCCGCGGCGCCGCCGAGGGGATGGGACTGGGCGAGGCGATCGGCCGAGCGATTCTCGAGAGCGACTTTCCCTACAAGGATACCAGCGTCCTCGCCGCGGGCGTGCGGCTGGGCGTGCCGGTAACGGTGCATATCGGCGTCGGGTACGACATCACGCACGAGCATCCCAACTTCGATGCGGCCGCCTACGGCGAGGCGAGCTATCGCGACTTCTTAACCGTCGCCCACACGGTCCAGAATCTGGAAGGAGGCGTGTTCCTCTGCTTCGGGTCTGCGGTGATGGGGCCGGAAGTGTACCTGAAGGCGCTTTCGATGGCGCGGAATGTGGCGCACCAAGAGGGGAAGCAAATCGCCCGCTTCACAACCGCCGCCTTCGACCTGATCCCCATCGAAGGCGACTTCCACGCTGAGGCGCCGAAGTCGAACCCGCAGTATTACTACCGCCCCTGGAAAACAATCCTCGTGCGCACGGTAGCCGACGGCGGCGAGAGCTTTTACATTTGCGGCGATCACCGGCAGACGCTCCCCCATCTCCGGCTCGCGGCGCTGGCGGCGGAGGCGAATGGCCCCTGATGCTTTCCGCGGAACGATTGACAGCGATCCTCGAGCAGTTCCCGCGATTAACAATCGCGCTGGTGGGCGATCTGTTTCTCGATCGCTACTTGGAAATCGACGCGGCGGCGGATGAGCCGTCTATCGAGACTGGTTTGACGGCGCACCAGGTGACGCGGGTGCGAAACTCCCCCGGCGCCTTGGGGACGGTGATGAACAACCTGGCGGCGCTCGGGGTGGGACGGCTCCTGCCGGTGACGGTGATCGGCGATGACGGGCACGGATATGATCTCCGCCGCGAGCTGGAAAAGCTCCCGGTCGATCAACAGTTCATCGTCTGCGATCCCGAGCGGCTGACGCCGACCTACACCAAGCCGCTGCGGCCGGATGAGGCGGGGCAGCGGCGGGAGCTGAATCGCCTCGACGTTCGCACCCGCGGGCCATTGTCCTCTTCGGCAGAAGCTGAATTGCTGCGTCGGCTCGATGCAGCCTTTGAGGCTTCTGACGGCGCAATCGTCCTCGACCAGATCAACGAAGCGGACTGGGGCGTGGTGAACGGCCGCGTCCGGGGACATCTTGAGAAACTCGTCGGGCGGCGGCCCGAGAAACTGGCATTCGTCGATTCCCGCCGGCGGCTGGGCGAGTTTCGCTTCGGCGTGTTGAAGGGGAATCGCGCGGAGGTGCTCGCGGCCGCGGGAGTTGACGACGTGTCTGAGGCCGCCGGCCGCATGAGCGCCGTTACGCGTCGGCCTGTATTCGCGACGCTCGGCGAGCGCGGGATCCTCGTAAGGCGACCGAGCGGCGATTGTCACACCGTTCCCGCCGTTCCCGTGGCCGGGCCGGTCGATATTGTGGGCGCCGGGGATAGCGCGACCGCGGCGCTGGCGCCATCGCTGCTGACGGGCGCCGACGAGATCGAAGCCGCCGAGATCGCGTGTCTCGTCGCGTCGATCACGATTCAGCAAGTGGGAACCACCGGCGTCGCCACGCCCGAGCAGGTCGTGGAGCGGCGAAACTTGCTCGCAGGATGAGGCATATCCTGCTCAAGAAGCGCGAAACCGCAAGCGTGGCACGCTTGCGGTTTCGCGATCTCGAACTTCATTAGAATATCCCCAGCGCGATCAGGCTATATCGCACGATCAATCCGGCGAACACGACCGAGACCATGCTCATC
>JAHWKS010000367.1 GCA_019347795.1 Planctomycetota bacterium
GTCTGAACCAGATCCTCGTGCGTCAGCCGAAGATTGAAGAGCAGGTCGCCCGGCTCGATCGCCTGCCCCCGGGTGATGAACACGCCGGTTACCACGCCGGTGAGCGGCGCGGAAACCTGCAGCACGGTTTGGCCGGGCCGCTCGACGACGATCGCCGGCACAGTGACGGTGCGCTCGAAATCCGCCAGTTCCACCGGTCCCACCTGCAAGTTGATGTTCTTCCAGGCCTGGGGGCTCAGGTGCAGCGACGTTAAATCGTCGTGCCCGGGGTGGTCGTCGGAATGAGCGTCTCCCGCGTGATCTTCGTCGGGGGCGATCACGCTCGGCGAATCGTGATCGCCGGCACTAAAGGCGGAGACAAGTTGCTTCGCCTCCGGCAACCAGGCGCGATGGAAGACCGCGGCGGCGACAACGGCGGCCGCAATCGCCGCGGTGACGAAACTCATCGCGATTGTTTTTGTATTAACGCGAGACGCACGAGAAGCAGACGCGGATGTTTGCATGATTTCCCACCGCGGTGGAAGCGAACGAGAGTAGAAGCATTGCATTGCGCTGCAAAACACCGTTAAAACGCGAGCAGCGCGAACGCGAGAGTCGTTGCGCAATCGCCTTTGGGGACGAACGCAACCGGCTACGCTTGGGAAATCAGATCAGCAAGACTTCCAGCAATAGATGCGCCCGAAGCGGGCGCGGCGCAGCATGGCCTAAGAGACGCTCTTCGTGGGCTGCCGGAGCGAGAGCATTGCCGGCGGCGTCCAGCGCGGCGGCGGCAAGCATCACATCGAACGGGGCGCTGGGGCCGCTCAAGTCAACCGCCGGCGCCTTCTCCATCAGAACCGACACGCACTTGGCGCCGTGGCACTGGTGATCGTCCTGGACGGGATGCTGCGGGGCGTGGTCCCTCGCCGCCGCGACGCAAGCCGCCGGGCGCCCTTCATCCGCGGTCGCGGGGCGTCTCCGCTCGACACGCACGTGCGCTGCGCACACGCAACTCGTGGCCGCCATCGACGATGCTTCACCCGCGACATCTCCGACGGCAAGGGCATGATGCCGGCAGCAACCGAACACCGTGTGCACGGCGGTTGCGAACGTCAGCAGAAAGACGAAGCACGTTTGCATGATTGCGACGGTTGGACCGAGGGCGCGGTTTCTTGACCTCCGCACCCTTAAATTATACCTTGGTCCCACATCGGCGGAACACCAAGTTTTTCGCAGCCGCCCGGCTTTCGCCGTAGCACGACAGTGCGTCGTGGGCGCTGCTGCTCGGAGAGCCGCACACAAGTGGAATACCGCAATCGAAGCGTCGAGACCGCCAATTTGCCGGAAGCCCTTCGGACCGCGGCCCCTATTCACCGGGCAAGTCCGCTTCACCCGGCGCTTCGAGGCCGCCGGTCAGGAGCAGGCCGTCCAGTTCGGCGGCCGCCGTTCGCAGCTCGATGACCGCCTCCAGGTACTTGAGCCGCGTTTCGAAGTAGCTGCGCCGGGCGGTGAGGACGCGGAGAAAGTCGAGCTGGGCGCCCTCATACGCCTCGGTGGTCAGGTCGAGCGTCTCCTGCACGCGAGGCAGAATCGTCGCCTGATAGATCTCCACCTGAGCGCGGGCGGCGGCGTAACGGCGCCAAACTTCAGCCAGTCGCCGCTGGAGAACCCGCTCGATCCGCTCCACTTCGTCCATCGCCTGCCGTAACTCGGCGGCTGCCGCGGAGATCGCCCCCTGGTTACGATCGTACAGCGGCAGGGGCAGTTGCACCTGCGCGGAGTAAAGCGTGTCATCCGAGCTGAAGTCGTACTGCGAGCCGACCTGGACGTTCACGTTGGGAATCGGCTCGACTTGCTCCCGCTGCAAACGCGCGCGGGCCTGGGCGACGCGGGCTTGGGCGATTTGCAGAAGCGGGTTCCCCGCCAAGAGCCGTTCGTAGAACGTACACCACTCCAGCAGCAGCAATTCTTCTTCCAGAAGCCCCGACAGCGGCGCACATGGAAGCTCAACGACTCCCACCACCGCCGCCAACTGCTGCCGGGCGGCGAACTCCCGCTGCCGCGCCGTTTCCAACAACAGCCTTACATTCGCCAGCTCCACCTCCGACTGCAGCACGTCGGTTCGCGGCGCCTCCAGCGCCCGCTCCAACTGCTGGGCGATCGACACTCCCTGCTCGGCGATCCGCCGCAGCTCCTCGGCCAGCATCACCGTCTGCTGCGCGCCGAGCGCCTCGTAGAAGCGGATTCGCACTTCGGTCAGGACGCGAAGCTGCTGCGCTTCCATTTCCCACACGGCGCGGTCGACCGCGCGAGCCGCCGCCGCCCGGCTCCAGTCCAGCTTTCCGCCCGTGACGAACGTCTGCGAGACGAAGCCTCCCTGCTGTCCCGCCTGACCGTCGGCGTTGATCTCATTCCCGGCGTAGCCGACCTGCGGGTTGGGATACAAACCCGATTGCACCCACCGCCCCCGCGCCTCGGCAACGTCGGCGGCCGCCTGCCGAAGCGTGGGATTGCTCGCCAGCGCCAACAGCTCCAGCACCTGCAGCGTCGCGCCGCCGATGACCACATCCGGCGCAGGCGCCGGAAGCGGCGCCGCTTCGCCGGGAGGAAGCGGCGGAAGAAGCTCTTCCGGGGGCGGAGGCGCCTGGTCGGCGCCTTCCTGAACGTACGCTGCCTGGATCACCGCATTCGGCCCTAAGTCGCTGTCCGCCGCCGGGTTCGGCGCCGGCGCCGCAATGGGCGGAGTCGCCTCGTCCGTGACGGAACCGCTGGGCAGCGAGCGGCAACCTGCCGCCGCCGCGACGGCCAACACAGTCGCAATCAGCCGGCGCCATCCAGTCATCGTTCCCCCTGACGCGCCAAGTGCGCGAACCCGGAGCGTATCCCTCAACTCAATGCATCGGATGCGCCGCCTGCGCCGATCAAACCGGATATTCCGAAGTCGCACATCCGGACAACCTTGCCCGCTTTAACGCCGGCCCCCAGCCGCACCCGACCTCCGATCCCCGGTGGTGGTCCAAATTTGAGGAGCGCATCCGATCGCAAGCCGAAGCGTTGCGACTTACGATCGGCTCTCCAGTCCCACCTTCCGTAACAGATCGACAAAGCGCGGATGCGAACGAAGGGGATCGAACGCCGCTTCCACCTTGAGCTCGCTGAGCATCTGGGCGCGCTCGACGCAGGCCTGGTCGAGATAATCAAGGGCCCGCTCGTGCTCTCCCAATCCGATCGCGACCAAGGCCCGGAACATCGCCGAGACGTGCTGGTTTTGGGATAACTGCTGCAGCTCCTCCAGTGCCTCGTGTGCTTCGGGCCGGCGGCCCGCCAGTCCGTAGATGTAACCGAGCACCATCACGATCTCCCGGTTGTCGTCCAGCCGCCGGGCCGCCTCGGCTTCGGCAAGTGCCTCCTGCAGTTGCCCGGCCTGCGCGTATGCCAGGCTGAGAAAATGGTGCGCCACCCAAAAATCTTCGTCCAACTCCAGTATTTTGCGCAGCTCCGCGATCGCCTGGTCGTACTGACGCGCGAAGTAATAACCGTGGCGGCCCAGGGTGGCGCGCATGATGAGGGAAAGAGGATCCAGCTCGATTGCCCGCTGGAATGAGGCAATGGCTTCGGGAAACTGCCCCATGCACGCCAGGTATTCGCCGTACCACTGGTGCGCGACGGCGTAATTCGGATTCAGCTCTAGCGCGCGGCGGTATTCCCGGCCGGCGCTGGGCCAGTCCCAATCGTATTCTTTGTGGACCATTCCCAGCGAGACGTGCGCCTCGGCCAGGTCGTCGTCGAGGGCCAGCGCGCGAAGCGCGGCTGCCTTGGCGCGCGGGTAGGCTTCGCGGAAAGGAAGATACCCCCAGCCGCCGAGATTGACATACGCGTCGGCCATGCCCACAAAAGCAAGCGCGTAAGTCGGATCGAGGTCGATGGCCTTTTCAAAGAGCTGGATGCTCTTCTTCAACCCCTCCGCCGTCCGCTTGTTCCAGTGCCGCCGCCCCTGCAAGTAGCACTGGTACGCCTCGGGGTTTTTCGTCTGCGGCCGGTCGAGCCGCCGCTTCTGATCACGCGTCAGGCGCGGGCGAAGATTCTCGGCGATCTCGTGGGCGATCGCCTGCTCCAAAATCGGGATCTCAGAAAACGGACGATCGTATTTGCCGCTCCAGAGCTGCGACCCATCGGCCGCATCCACCAACTCGGCCTTGACGATCAAGCGATCCTGGCGCTGAATGAGCTGCCCCGCAAGCACTGCCCGCACCTTCAGCGTGCGGCCGATCTCCCGGACGTCGATCTCGCTTCCTTTATAACGGAACACGGTGCTGCGCGCCATGACGCGAAGACCGGGGAGTTGCGAGAGAAGATTGATCAGGCTTTCGGTAATGCCATCGCTGAGGTATTCGGCGTCGGGATCGAGGCTTGCATTCGCCAGCGGCAAGACCGCCAGCGAACCGATGGTCTCCCGGCCGCGCGGGAGCTTCCGGCGGCGCGGCGCCGGCAGAGAAAGCGTCGCCTCGGAACCGTGGAGGATCGCCTGCAGGGCAAGACCAAGCTCGCGTGCCGCGGGATACCGATCGCTCGCCTCTTTGGCCAGACAGCGCGCCACGGCCTGTTCGACTTCGCCCGGCGTCTCGGGCGCCAGGCGCGAGAGGGGCGGCGGCTCGTCGTGCAGAATCGCGACGGCAACCTCCACCGGAGTGCGCCCGCGGAAAGGTTTCTGCCCCGTCAGCGCTTCATAGAGCACGCAGCCCAGCGAGAAGAGATCGCTGCGGCCGTCGAGCGGCAGCCCTCGTAGCTGCTCGGGCGACATGTATCCCACGGTCCCCACCACGTTGCCAGGCATGGTTTCACCCGCCCCGTGAGGTTGCGTCCGGCCTGAGTCCGCAGCGGGGTTTTCCAATCGCGCCAGTCCGAAGTCGAGAATCTTGAGGCGCCCCTCGTGCGTGACAAACAAGTTCTCCGGCTTGATGTCGCGATGGATAATTCCTTTGGCATGTGCGGCTGCGAGTCCCGCGGCCACAGCCGCGCCCAATTCCACGGCTTCCCGCCACGGCAGAGACGCGCCGGCCAGACGACCGCGGAGCGTGCTTCCGTCGAGCAGCTCGGTCACGGCAAAGGGCATTCCCTGCTCGCACCCGATATCGTAGAGAACGAGGATATTGGGATGAGCCAGCGCCGCCACCGCCTTCGCCTCCCGCTCGAAGCGGACCAGTCGATCGGCGTCCCGGGCGAACCCCTCGGGCACGACCTTTACGGCCACGTCGCGATCGAGACGGATATCCCGGGCGCGGTAAACCTCCCCCATGCCTCCCTGACCCAACGGGGCAAGGATCTCATACGGCCCGAGTCTCGTGCCAATGGCGAGCATCGAACCATTCTCAGCAATGGACCGCGAGACCGCAATTTGGCGAACCGGAATTTCGCTTCTCGTGCCCCAGACGAGGACGCTCCCCGCTGCCCGTTCATCGGCTGTAAAGCCGCCGGCACAACGTTGACGGCCTCCGTACAGCGGATTTTCAAAATCAGCTCGCGAAGATGAGCTCTCGCTGCTGGGCGGCTACTGAGACGGGCGCCTCAGTTCGCTCGCTTCTCGGGCAGGTTTCGGTGCTTCAACATTGGCTTCTCGATAGCGCTTGAGGTTCTTGCGACCCTGATTCGCCAGCGCATCGCGGCTGATCATTCGCCTTCCAGCTTGCGGAGGCGGAGGTTGCGCCAGGCGACTTCATACGGGCCTTGGCCGGCGCCGATGCTGTGCACCTGGAGGCCGATGAAGCCTTTGGCGTACATCCGGTGGAACTCCTCGTCCAGCGTCAGGTCGGCGATCGGCTCCCCGTTAATCCAGGTCTGGATGTGCCGTCCGTTGGCCACGACGCGGTACTTGTTCCACTCGCCGTTCTTGAAGTGCGAGTGCGGCTTGAGCTCGTCCTCGGGGATCAGCCAGCCGCGGCCGGTGGCCTCGCCGTAGATGTAGCCCTCCTCGCCGGGGCTGGACTCGATCTCCACCTGCGGTCCATTCACGCGGCCGGTGGGGACGTCTTTCGTCTGAGAGCGAATCTGCACGCCGGAGTTCAACCTGTCATGCACCTTTACCTCAAACTCCAGCTCGAAGTCGCCGTAGTCCTGCTTTGTGCAAAGGAACGAGTTGGGGCTGCCTTCATTCGTTACCCCAACGATTGTCTCATCCTCCACGCGGTAAGTCGCCGTGCCGTTCTTTTGCACCCAGCCCTCGAGCGACTTGCCGTCGAACAACGATTCCGATTGGGGCTGGTCGGCCGCGCGCGCG
>JAHWKS010000368.1 GCA_019347795.1 Planctomycetota bacterium
CGTTTTTCGCCACCGCCAGCGCCGCCTGGCGGTTGGGCGCCACGCCGGTCTTCGTCGATATCGATCCCGCCACGTTCAACCTCCTGCCGGCGGCGGTGGAAGCCGCCATCACGCCGTCCACGAAGGCGATCATTCCGGTCCACCTCTTCGGCCAGTGCGCCGATCTGGCGCCGATCATCGCCACCGCCCGCTGGCACGGCATCGCCATTATCGAGGACGCCGCCCAGGCGATCGGCGCCCAGTACGCGGGCCAGCACGCGGGCGCCTTGGGAGACGTCGGCTGCTTCAGCTTCTATCCCACCAAGAACCTCGGCGGCTACGGCGACGGCGGAATGCTGGTCACCAAGAGTTCGCAATTGGCCTCGCGGCTGACGCTCCTCCGCGGGCACGGCATGCGGCCGCGGTACTTCCATCGCGAAGTGGGAATCAACAGCCGGCTCGACTCGCTGCAGGCGGCGGTGCTCAACGTTAAGCTGCGGCGCCTGGAGCAATGGACCGAGATGCGGCGCGAGAATGCGCAGCGCTATCACGAGCTGTTCACCGCCGCCGGACTCGATTCGCTGGTGACGATCCCGGCGGAGGCGCCCGAGCAGCGGCACGTCTGGAACCAGTACACGATCCGCGTTCCCGAGGGCGCCCGCGATAGCCTGCGGGAGGATCTCACCGAGGCGGGCGTGGGGACCGAAATCTACTATCCGCTCCCGCTGCACCTGCAGGACTGCTTCCACGAACTCGGCTATCGTGCGGGAAGCCTGCCGGAGACGGAGCAAGCCGCCGCCGAGGTGCTGAGCCTGCCGATCTACCCCGAGCTCACCGCCGCCGAGCAAGAGACGGTGGTCGGTCAGATCGCCCGCTTCTACGGCCGCAAGCTTCGCGTCCAAGCTGCGTAGTGCAGGCGGCTCGCGGGCGCCGTCATTATCGCGAGCAGGCGGCCTGTTCGTACGATTAATGTCCTTTCGGCTTTTCGTCCTCGTCGTCGGTGCGAACTCTGATCTTGGGGAAACGTCGCTTCCCCGGACGGACGACGACGAAGATCCCCAGTCCCACGCAGATGGTCAGCAGGGCGTAGCCGAGGACATAGCTCTTGGCCTCTTCTTCTTTCTCCGCCGCCGCCTCCTGAGCCCGCGCCACGATCGGCGCCAGCCATACGACAACCAAAAACGCCGCCGCCCAAACGAGGCGGAGCGTCTTGCCGAAGCGGTGAAGAAGCCGGTGGCGTGCAGACATGTGCGGTTTTTTCTTCGGTAGACAAATCAGCCGCGACGCGCTAGCGTCCGGTTCGGAAACCAGGAAACGTCGCGTCCTCGCATCGGAACCGGGGCTAGCGCCCCGCGGCTGATCCCCATTCCAAGCATGGTGTTACACCAGTCGCAAGAGATCATGATACCCAGCGGCCGGTCGCCGTGCTAACGGGGCGCGATCCAGATGTTGCGGAACTGAAGCGGGTTGCCGTGGCCTTGGAGCTTGATGGGGCCGGGCGTCCCCTCCGGATCGCTGCGATGGCCGCCGGTGGGGCCGTCGATCTCGATGTCGTCGTGCACCACCACGCCGTTGTGCCGCAGCGTGAGCCGGGCGTTCTTGATCTTCTCGCCGCTATCGTCGCGCACCGCGTTGGTGAAATCGGCGTCGTACGTCTGCCACGCCAGCGGCGGGAAGCACATATTCACGCTCGGATCGGCCTTGGTGTAGACGCCGCCGCACTCGTTGTTGAGCCCTTCCAGGCCGAAGGAGTCGAGAATCTGCACCTCGTAGTGATCCACCTGATAAAAGCCGCTGTTGCCGCGCCCCTGCCCGCGGGCGCCGGGGCGATACGGGAGCAGGAACTCCAGGTGCATCGTGTAGTTGTTGAAGTTGTCTTTGGTGAGGATGTCTTTGCCGTCGGTGTTGAGCAGGCCGGTCTGCTCGTCGAGCCGGCCCCCCTGCCAGTTCTTCATGCTCTCCTTCGTGCCGTCGAAGAGGACGACGGCGCCGCTCGGCGGCTTCTTGGACATCGTCTGGCTGGCGCGAACGGCCTGCTTCAGGCGGAAGGGCTTGCCGTCGTCGGTTTCCCCCTCCATCACTTCGCCATCGATGACGGCGGTATACGGCTTGTGCCCCTGCGGCGGGAAATCCTTGGTCGCAGAGAATTTTTCAGGCGGGTCTGCCAGGTACGACTTATCGCCCGAGGCGGGCTCGAACACCGCCTTCTCCCCCTCCAGCCGGCCGTCCATGAGAATCTTCTCTTCGCCGCCCCAGCCGGCCCCGGGGAGACCGTCCGGGTAGACCACTGCTTGGAAGGCGCCGCCCGCGAGCGAAATCACCTGGGCGCCGAGCGTCTGGCCCCCTTCGATCTCACCCAGATACTCGCCCTGGATGGCGAAGTCCTTTGGGAGCGAGGGGTCATCCGCATCGGTCCAGACTTCCGTCTTGTCATCCGCGGCGAAGCTGGATGCGGTCGCCGCGATCGTCGCGAAACCGGCAAGCGTGAGGCAGAAGATGAATCGCGGATGCAAGAGCATGGTGGTTTCCTGGGTGAGGGGACAATGATGATGCCCCGTTTGGCGCCGGAACGCATCCTCATTATGCTATCCCGAGGGCGCGGTTCAAGAGTCCGTCACCCAAAGAGAGAACATGCCATACGGAGGTTTCCGATTCGCTTTCGTCATCCTGGCGCCGCTCGCCGCTGTCGCCGTCCGCGCGGACGATTCCGGGCTGGCGCTGCTGATTGAGATCATCGCCGAGAGCAATGACGCCGCGCTGCAGCGGGATCTCCTGGCGGGGATGCGCGAGGGACTGCGAGGCCGCAGGCGAGTCCCCATGCCGGAAGACTGGCCGGCGGCGTATGCGCGATTGTCGAAGAGCGACGACGCCGCCGTGCGGGAGCATGCGTCGGCGCTGGCGCTCACCTTCGGCGATCCGCAGGCCGTCCAAGAGTTGGGAGAGACGATGCTCGACGCGCAGGCGCCGGCGGAGCAGCGTCGCCGGGCTTTAGAGGCGCTCGCGGAAAGCCGGGCGACCGACCTGGCGACGACGCTGCACCAACTGTTGCTCGACGCCGACTTGCGGAGCGACGTCCTTCGCGCCCTCGCCGCCTACCCGCACCCGCGCACGCCGAAGTTGCTGCTCGATCTCTACCCCACGTTGAGCGAGGACGAGAAGCAGGACGCGGTGCTCACGCTGGCCTCCCGGGTCGAGTTTGCGCAGGCGCTTCTGAACGCCCTGGAGAACAAGACCGTCGCCGCGAGCGACATCTCGGCCTACACCGCCCGGCAGCTCCAGAACCTGAACGACGAGACGATCTCGCGGCGCCTCAAAGAGTTGTGGGGTGAAGTTCGCAGCACGTCTGACGTGAAGCGGGAATTGATCGCCAAGTACAAAGATCTGCTGACGCCGGAGTTCCTCAAGGAAGGGGACCCGCAGAAGGGCCGGCTCGTCTACAACCGCACGTGCCTCAAATGCCATCGCCTGTACGGCGAAGGGGGAACGATCGGACCCGACCTCACCGGCTCGAATCGCGCGAACCTGGATTACATCCTCGAAAACGCCTTCGACCCCAGCGCCGTCATCCCCCGCGACTACCGCATGAGCACCGTCATCACCGGCGACGGGCGGGTGCTCACGGGGATCATCACCGTCGATGCGCCGGAGGCGATCGTGCTGCAGACGGTGAACGAGAAGCTGGTGATTTCGCGGGACGACATCGATGAGCTGCGTCCCTCGCCGCTTTCGATGATGCCGGAGGGCCAGCTCGAGGCGCTCCCGCCCGAGGAGGTGCGCGATCTGGTCGTTTATCTTCGCACCGAGACGCAGCCGCCTTTGCCGGAGGGGGAATTGCAAAGTGCAAATTGAAAATTGCACATTTGAAATTTGAAATTCCCCGTTCTTCACCCGCCGCCGATTGCCGGCAGGAAATGCACCTCGCTCTCGGGCGAAACCTTCGCCCGCAGTCCTTGCGTGGTCATGACGCTGTCGATGGAGACTTGCAGCGTCGGCGCCAGTTGATCGCCCTGGCAGAGGCGGTCGCGAATGCCGGGAAACTTCGCCTCCAGGGCCGCGACCACTTCCCGCACCGTGGCCCCTTCCACCTCAACCTGCGCGGCGCCGGTGAGCGGGCGAAGCTGCGCGGGAATGAAAACGACGGGCATAGTACATGGTCCGTTGCCCCTCGGAACCATCAACACTAACCCGAAGCGTCAGCGAGGGAAAGCACCGACGGTCCCTTCCGGCGGTCCCTTCCTCGCTGACGCTTCGGGTTAGTCATGACTCTCGAAGCGGTCCGGCCTAATACCCGATCGGCATCGGGTCGTTCACGAAGAAATCTCGCGGGCCGCGGATCGTGTAATAGGGATAGCCGGTGGTGGGCGTGGTCCCTTCGCCCGGCAGCGGGCCTTCGGCGTGCCGCGCTTGATTGAGGGATTGGAGATGCGTGAGAAAATCCCCCTGCACGTGCGGCGGTCCCATTTGGGCCCCCGCCCGTAACCGGCCGGCCAGTTGGCCGTCGCCGATGCGGTCGCGCAATCCGCCGTTGCCGCAGGCAATGCAACTGCTGCAAGAGCCGTCGATGCACTGATTGCCTTGCAGGTTCTGCGTCTGCCAGCCGCAGCCGACGACCGACAAGGCCAACGCGGCCGACAGCGCCCAAATTGCGCGATTCATCGTGGGTTCCTCAGGTAGGCGTCGATTCGGGCGGCGGGGAAATTGAAAATTGCAGATTTGAAAATGCAAATTGCCTTCTTTGCCGACACGGCCCACTAGGATCATCGGCGTTAGAATCGGCAAAATTGAACGAATCGGCGCCGCCGGCGCATCAGGAGAGGAGCGATTGGAAGCGCCCGAAGGCTTCCTCCCACGGCGCCGGCTCTTGCGGGAGGTATTCCTCGACCTCAAAGCTGCTGCGCACCACCTCGCGGGCCTGGGCGATGGAATCCAACTGCCCCGACGCTACCGCCTGCACCAGCACGTTCCCCAGCGCTGTCGCTTCCGAGGGACCGGCCGCGACGCGGCGATTGCAGGCGTCGGCCGCCATCTGGCAGAGGAGCTTGTTGTTCACGCCGCCGCCGACGATGTGGATCGTCTTGATCTCCGAGCCGGTCAACTCCTCCAGCCATCCCAGCACCAGGCGATACCGCAACGCAAGGCTCTCCAGAGCGCAGCGGATCACGGCCCCTTCGCTTTCGGGAACGGGCTGACTCGTCCGGCGGCAAAAATCGCGGATCGCCGCCGGCATATCCTGCGGAGCGGTGAAGCCGGGATCATCGGGATCAATCAGCGATGCCAGCGGCTTGCTCGCCTTGGCCGCCTCGATCAGCTCATCCCAGCCCAGCTCTTTCCCTCCCTGCGTCCAGATGCGGCGGCACTCCTGCACCAGCCACAGGCCCGCGATGTTCTTGAGCAGCCGTGTGACGCCTCCCACGCCCCCTTCGTTCGTGAAGTTCAGCTCCCGGCATTTGTCGGTGATGACCGGCTCGGGGGACTCGACCCCCATCAGCGACCACGTGCCGCTGGAGATGTAGCACCAGTCGGGCGCCGCCCCTTCCCGGCTCGCGGCCGGGACGGCCATGACGGCGCTGGCGGTGTCGTGCGTGCCGGGTAGGACCACTTCCGTCTCCGCGAGACCGGTGGCGTCGGCGAGCGACTTCCGCAGCCGGCCGAGGTTCGTCCCCGGCTGCACGATCTGCCCCAAGATGCGCTGCGGGATTCCCAGCTTCGACAACAACGGCCGGGCCCACGTCTTCGTCTTCGGGTTGTAGCACTGCGTGGTGCTGACGTTGGTGAACTCGTTGACCTTCTCCCCGGTGAGCAGCCAGTGGAAGAGGTCGGGCATCATCAGGAAGCTCTCAGCGGCCTCCAACAGCGGCGAGTCCTCCAGCTTCATCGCCGTCAATTGAAAGAGCGTGTTGAACTCCATGAACTGCAGGCCGGTCTCCGCGAAGATTTCCTCCCGCGAGGCTCGGGCGAAGGCTCTATCGAAGATTCCGGCGGTGCGGCGGTCGCGGTAGTGATAGGGGTTTCCCAACAGCTCATCGCCGCGGCCCAGAAGCCCGAAATCGACGCCCCAGGTATCGACGCCGATGCTCGCCACGTCGCGGCCGTACCGCATGGCGGCGCCGCGCATCCCTTCCTGAATGCTCGACCAGAGCCCAAGCAGGTCCCATTGCAGCCGCTCCCCAACCTGCGCGCCGCCGTTGGGGAAGCGGTGGACATCCTCCAACTCCACGCGACCGCCGTCAAACCGCCCCGCCACCAGCCGCCCGCTGGAGGCGCCGAG
>JAHWKS010000369.1 GCA_019347795.1 Planctomycetota bacterium
CAACCGCCGGGCGGCGACGGCCGGCGCCTCACACCTGGTAAACGCCGACGCGGAACGGCTCTTCGGCGGCGTGGCGGGTGGCGATTTCTAAAGCGGCGACCAGCGCGTCGCGGGTGTGGGCGGGGTCGATGATGGCGTCCACCCAGCCGCGGGCGGCGGCGTAGCGGACGTCGGCCTGGCGGTCGTAGTCGGCTTTCACTTTGTCGCGCAGGGCGGCCAGCTCGGCGGCGTCTACCGCGTGCCCCTGCCGCTCCAGGCTCTTGACGGTGATGTCGAGCAGCGTGGAAGTGGCCTGGGCGCCTCCCATTACCGCGCAGCGCGCATGGGGCCAGGCGAAAATGAATCGCGGATCGAACGCCTTGCCGCAGAGCGCGTAGTTCCCCGCGCCGAAAGAGCCGCCGATGAGCACCGTGATCTTGGGAACGCGGCTGTTGCTCACGGCGCTGACCAGCTTGGCGCCCGCCTTGATGATCCCGGATCGCTCCGACTCGCGGCCGACCATAAAGCCGTTCACATCCTGCAGGAACACCAGCGGCAGCCAGTTCTGGTTGCAGTCCATCACGAAGCGGGCCGCCTTCTCCGCGCTCTCCACGTACACCACGCCGCCGAATTCGAAGCGGCCTTCCGCCGTGGTGACGCGATGATGCTGGTTGGCGATCACCCCGACCGGGAATCCGCCGATCCGGCCGACGCCGCACACGAGCGTTTGGCCGAACTCGGGCTTGTACTCCTCAAAACTGTCGCCGTCGAGAATGCAGGCCAGCACGTCGCGCACCTCGTAATCGCGCCGCGGATCGGGATCGACGAGGCCATACAGGTCCTCCGCCGGGCGGCTGGGAGGCGAGGCGGCCGCGCGATGAAACGGCGGGGGTGGTTCCGCTGAATCGGGCCGGCCGGCCGCCGCCAGTCGGCGAATACGCTTCAGGCACGCCTCATCATCCGACTCGCGGAAGTCGATGGTCCCGCTCACCGCGGCATGCATCTCGGCGCCCCCCAGCTCCTCGCTCGACACCTCCTGACCGATCGCACTCTTCACCAGCGCCGGGCCGGCGAGGTAGAGGCCGGAGCCTTCGGTCATGAGCGTCTTATCGCACAGCACCGGCAGGTAACCGCCTCCGGCGACGCAGTTCCCCATGATCGCCGCGATTTGCGACACGCCGGCGGCGGAGAGTACGGCGTTATTCCGAAAGATGCGGCCGAAGTCGTCCTCGTCGGGAAATACATCTTCCTGAAGCGGCAGGAAGACGCCGGCGGAATCGACAAGGTACATCAGCGGCAGCCGGTTGGCAAAGGCGATCTTTTGTGCCCGAAGCACCTTCTTGGCGGTAGCGGGGAAGAACGCGCCGGCCTTAACCGTGGCGTCGTTGGCGATGATCATGTGCCGGCGGCCGGCGACGTGGCCGATCACCGTGACGACTCCCGCCGAGGGGGCGCCGCCCCACTCCGGGTACATCTCAAACGCCGCCCACAGGCCGATCTCCAGCGGCGCCGAGCCAGGGTCGATCAGCGTGGCGATCCGCTCGCGAGCGGTGAGGCGGCCTTTCTCATGCTGCCGCGCCGCCGCCTTCTCCCCGCCCCCCTGGCGAATCTGCTCCTCCTGGGCGCCGATTT
This sequence comes from Planctomycetota bacterium, assembly GCA_019347795.1. GTDB lineage: Bacteria > Planctomycetota > Planctomycetia > Pirellulales > Pirellulaceae > JAHWKS01. Next base: position 1,612 of record JAHWKS010000369.1, read on the forward strand.
CCGCCGCCCATTGCTGGAGACCCGCATTTCCGGCGTCGGCCATCGAGAATCTCTCCGCGAAAGTAAGAAACTCGGCTGCGAGGCGTCCTCATCATACCGGCCGGGAAATGGAGCGTCAGCCAGCCGATACTGTCTCACTCTGAGATGCGATTCTTAGAATGAGACGGAGAAGGCGGCAACGGCACGACGTGATTCTTTGCAGAAAAACTCCGCAACTTATTGGGAATTAAGAGCTTGCGTCGGATACACTTGCGGACGGGACCATTCGGTCCATTGCTTGCTTTTAGTGGAACCGTCCAAGCGACAACCTCCCCTAACGACGAAGGATTGAAAATGAAGACCACCCTCCTTGGCGCCGCGTTTGTCGCAGTCACGTTGATCGCCCGCGCCGCTTCGGCCCAGAGCCCGCACATGGCGCCCACGCCGGTCGCCTCGCCCCCGTTCGCCCAGCATCACGCCTCCACCTTGGAGGAAGGCGTGCTGCGCGGCGGCGCCGATCTGCTCCGCGGCGTCGGCGAGATGCACTACAATCGGGCCGCCGCCGAGGTGCAGTGGCAAGACGCGTACAACCGGGCTTTGGACAACCGCCTGAAGCGGACCGCCACCTACTTCGATGAGCGGAAGCTGAATCGCGAAGCCCGCGCCGAAGAGCGCGGCCAGCGGCCGAGCTTCGAAGACACGGTGCGGTACGCGAAATCGCGTTCGCCCGAGCGGCTGGCGGCGTTCCACTTCGACGCGGCCCGCAACCGCCTGATCTGGCCGGAGGCGTTTTACCACTCCTACTTCGATGCGGAGCGTGAAGCGATCGACCGCCTGATGGCCGCCCGCGGCGGCGCCGGCGCCGAGAGCCGCGAGGTGCAGGCCTTGGCAGCCCAGATGGAGGCGAAGCTGGCGGCGATGGCCCAGGCCCGGGCGGTGTCCGGCATGGAGCACGTCTCCGCGAAGAAGTTCATCACGAGCCTGCAGTACGAGATGAACTTCGCCCCCGGCGCCGCGGGCATCGCCGCCAAGTAAGCCATTTGACATAAAAGCAAGCATCCTTCGTCCCCTCGGCTCTCGTAGAGCCGAACCCAAAGGGCGCGGTCGCGAAAGCGGCCGCGTCCTTTTTCCATGCGCTTGAAGGGCTCATGGCGTCTGGGCCAGTGGCGCCGTCGTTGCAAACGATCACAATGACGGCCAGAAGCTTATTGCTCCTGGTTTGGAGAATGCCGCCCATGTCTGTCGATGTCGCGAAGCTGCAACAGGAATTCGGGATCACTTTTCCCGCGGAGTACGTCGCCGCACTCGCGGCGATCTCAAAAACCTGCACCGATTGGCCCGACCAATACCGGAACTTCGGCGACCGGCTAATTACGGATACCGAGCGCCTACGGGAGCTGAATCGAGACTGCCGGGAGCATCCCTCGAAGTACATCCGCACGCCCCCGTCCATCGCCCGCGCCTGGCCGAAGGAGCTTTTCATCTTCGGGGGCATTGCCGGCTCCGAGTGCCCGTACTGGTGCTTTGATGCGAGCCAAGGAGACCCGATGCTGCTCCCGATCCACAAATCGAAGAAGCTCGAGGAGGACGGTGGATTCAAGCCGAAACGTTTCCGCGACTTGACCGAGCAAATCCGCTTTTCGTACACGCAGATCCGGAAGGCCGTCCGGCAACGCGCGGCGGAAGAGCGACAACGCGAGAGGGCGAAGGCCGCGTCTCGCGGCGCCCCGCGAACAGTGGAGCGGCCGGATCTCATCGCTGAGGGATGGGCCTTGGCGCGCCCCGCGCTACGGTTGGGCGCCGCGGGAGAGAAGTACGCGGCGGTGTGGGGAGGCGAAGGCGTGGCGGCGCCGCCGAGCAAAGGTGAATGGCGGCATTGGATTTCCGTCGCGTGTGGACGGCTTCCGCTGAATCCGCGCGGGCTGAAAGGAGTCATCAGCATCTACGAGCAGATCGACGACAAACACATGCGAGTGCGGGTCATGCATGACGAAACGCGCCGCCTGCCGCGCTCGCCCGACGGCGCAAAGCTCTACGGATCGCCATTCCGCTGCCTCCCCTCGATCGGCGTGGTGCTCAGCCAAGGCGGCAAGTCCGTCCGCCAGTGGCTGCGGGCTCAAGAGATTTGGAGCGGCGACGCGGAAGGTGCATTGTTCGAGGACCAAGAGCCGGTCGATGAGTATGAAGCGGAATTTCAGTCCAACCATCCGCACTTCCTCGGCGACTGCGACGCCATGCTCGGCGGATGGAACGTCGTCTTTCCTGACAGCGACTGGCGCCGGCTGATGAAGCGATCGCTGCTGGCGAGCACGTTTCGCGACGCCGAACCGTGGGTGGAGGCGTTCGATTCGGGAAAGTCCTTCAGCGCCTTCCTCCGCATCACGTGAGCGAAGGTCGCTAAAAAAGTGCTTGACAGGGCCGGCGAATTTTGTATTATTGAGTTAGTACAAGTTCAGCCGCCCACTGCTTCTTCGGAGGCCGGCCGTGCAGTTGCACATCTCCACCAGCGACGGCGTGCCGATCTATCTGCAGATCGTCAACCAGATCAAGTACCTGGCGGCCTCCGAGCGGTTGGCGCCCGGCGAGGAGTTGCCGGCCATCCGCGTGCTGGCCGAAAAGCTGCTCGTGAACCCCAACACCGTCGCCCGGGCGTACCGGGAGCTGGAGTTGGCGGGCATCGTCGAGAAGCGGCGCACGGCGGGAACGTACGTTTCCGATCAAGGCTCGCCGCTGGCCCGCCGAGAGCGGATCAAGATCCTGAAGGACCGGATCGACTCGCTCCTGGCGGAGGCGGATCAGATGAATGTGTCGTGGGAGGAACTGACGAAGCTCATCGAGCAGCGCCGCACGGCGATGCAACCCGCACTGAAGGAATGATCGCATGAACGCTCCCTATCCCTCCTTGGCGCCGCCCATCGTTGAGCTGCACCGGGTCACGCGGCGGTTCGGCGCCACGACCGCGCTGGAGGACGTTTCGCTCACCGTGCCGCGCGGGGGCGTGTTCGGCTTGATCGGCGGCAACGGCGCCGGCAAGACGACGCTCATCAAGCACGTCCTCGGGTTGCTCAAGCCGCACGCCGGCGCGGTCCGCGTGTTCGGCTTGGACCCCGTGGAACATCCCGTGGGTGTGTTGGGGCGGATCGGCTATCTCTCGGAAGAACGCGACCTGCCCGACTGGATGCGGGTCAACGAACTAATGCGCTACACGCAGGCGTTCTTTCCCCACTGGGATCCCGGCTACGCCGAAGAGCTGCGAGAGGCGTTCGATCTCGATCCGCGGGCCAAAATCAAGAGCCTGTCGCGCGGCCAGCGGGCCCGGTGCGGACTGCTCGCGGCGCTGGCGCACCGGCCGGAGTTGCTGGTGCTGGATGAGCCCTCTTCCGGGCTGGACCCCGTGGTGAGGCGGGACATCCTGGGAGCGATCATTCGCACCATCGCCGACGAGGGACGCACCGTGCTCTTCTCGTCGCACCTGCTGGACGAGGTGGAGCGCGTCGCCGATCAGGTAGCGATCATTCACCAGGGGCGAATCCTGCTCACCGCCCCGATGGAGGAACTCAAACAGACGCACCGCCGCGTGACGCTGCGGCTTGAGCAGGCGGTGGATGCGCCGCCGGCCCTGGTCGGAGCGATCGCCTGTTCCGGCGAGGGCGCCGAATGGACGTACATCTGCAGCGGCGAGGGGGCGCAGGTCCGCCGCGCCGCCGAAGCCATCGGCGCCGCCGTCGTCGGCGACGACGCATTGACGCTCGACGAGATTTACGTCTCTCGAGTGCAAGCGTAAGAGCGGTTCACGTCAAGCGAGGAGCAACCACGATGCGATCGATCCCCCACGCGATGACCTGGGAGGTGCTGCGGCGCGGACATTGGCAAATGCTGGCGGCGCTGCTCGCGGCGACTGCCCTTCCGATGATGCTGTTCGCCGCGCTGCGGACGGCCGGGCCCCTCGAGCGCGAAGAGCCCTACTTCGTAGTCATGCACCTGGTGCTGATGCTGTTGAACATGGTGACCTTCGGCGCGGCGCTGTTGGCGGCGCAGGGGAGGATGTCGTGGCTATACGCCCTCCCGGCGGCGAATTCGACGCTTGCCGCCTGGCGGCTGGCGCCCGCCATGGTGCTGATGGCGGTCGAGTCGGCGGTGCTGACAGCAGCGATCAACGCGGTGTTCGACTTGGGCTGGCCGCTGTGGGGCCCGGCCTTGTTCCTGGCGGTCGCCTGGGCGGCGGTCCAGGCGGCGGCGTGGCTGACACAAGACTCCGCATGGCTGCCGTGGACCGTTGCGGCGGTGATCGTCGTTCTGGCGATGTGGTTCAAGTCACAGTACGGCCCCCTCTTCTCGCAGCCCACATCGTATTGGCGCGCGGTGACGGCCGCCGACGCAGCCGTCATGCTGGCGGTCGCGGGGCTGTCGTTCGGCGCGGCCGTCTGGGCCATGGCGCGCAACCGGCGCGGCGATCCCCCGGCGTCGTTGGGGATGCTTGACTGGCTGGGCCGCCTTTTCGACCGATCGCACGAGGAGAGATTGACGTTCGCCTCGCCGGCGGAGGCGCAGCTCTGGTACGAGTGGCGCCGCAAGGGATGGGTCATGCCGGCGGCGGTCGCCTTCGCCCTGACCCTGG